>NZ_LAJY01000379.1 GCF_000963705.1 Elstera litoralis
TTTACGACTCGGATGCCATTCCGAACGCGTAATCGCGCGTCACCTGCGCAACCCGGGTGACATACCCCTTATACCAGCGCTCTTTCCCCAGCCGTTGCGCAATCACATGCGCAGCGACGGCTTTCCACGCCACCATATCGGCCTCGGTCTGCCAATAGGAAACCGTGATTCCGGTGCCATCAGCATTGCGAACCGACTCGATGCCCAAGTAGCCGGGCTGCCGGACCGACAGTTCTTCCATCGTATCGGCCATCGCGGCGTAGCCCGCCGTATCGTCGCTCAACTGATTGGTGAAAATCACGGCCCAATAGGGCGGTTTTGGGGTTTTGGCGAAGATCATCGCTGGGAAATCGTCTCTGGGAGGGGCGGGTAGCTGGCCTGCAACACGGCGAACCAGCCGGGGGCGTCGGGGGTGGGTAGGCGCAGCAAGCGCCCATCGGCATCGATGGGGTAGAGGCTGAGCGTCACACTATCGTTCACATTGCCGCCGATGGCGCGAAGTTGCCGGTTCCGGACCTCGACAACGAGATCGCAGTGCATTGGCCGGGGAACGCCTTGCTCGGCCCGGCGCTGAAGCAGCGTGGCAAGCCGCGCCTCGGGGGCCGACCGGTCGCCGCAGATGATATCGCCGGGCTCGGGGGTTTCGGCTTCGGGCGGATGGGCCGTGAAGCCGGGCGTGCCGTCCAACGTGGCATCGAGATAGGTGAAATGGGCTTCGTGGCGCGGCAAATCGCTGGCGGGAACCCCCGACGCGCAGGCGAGATAGCCGATGAACGCCGCCGACCACGCTTGGCTGAAGGGCGCATCGAGCGGCCCTGATTTCCCATCGTTCCCGGCGGCTTGCAGGGCCAGAGGCGTCGGCACCGCGCGCCAATAGCGGCGAATTTCGCTGGCAACGCGGGGATCGGTTTCCTTGATCCCCTCGGCCAGCACTTCGCGGCGACCGTTGGACCAATCGATGACGCCGCCACCGAACGTCTGCCATTCCGCGAGCGCGGTACTGACCATCCGCTGCCGCCTGAGGGCGAGGCTCTCTTCCACGGGGCAGGCGAGCGCCGTGGGCTGACCATCGAGAGCGAAATTCATCTCGGCGCACCCGGCGAGCGGGATCAGTCCGAGCACGAAGAGGGGCGCGCGCAACCGTGTCATCATCCTGTGGGTATAGGCGAGAATCGCGCGTTCTGCTACAGGCAAGGGCTGAAAGGATCCGTCTATGGCCACCGCTGCTTCCGAGTCTCAGATTTTCGATCGGCGCGCCCTGCGCCAGCACCGCGACCGCGCCGCCGCCGGGTTCGATGGGCGCTTCGATTTTCTGACCAAGGAAATCGGCGATCGGTTGCTCGACCGGCTGGAGGATATTCGCCGCCGCTTCCCGCTTGCCCTCGATCTGGGCGGGCGCACTGGCGATCTGGCGCGCTCGGCGAACGGGCGCGGCGGCATCGAGACGCTGATTACTGCCGATCTGTCGCCAAAGATGATCGCCCGCGCCCCCGGACCGCGCCTGGTGGCCGATGAGGAATGGCTGCCGATTGCCGAAAACAGCCTCGATCTGGTGCTCTCCTGCCTGTCGCTGCATTGGATCAACGATCTGCCCGGCGCGCTCATTCAAGCCAACCGGGCGCTGAAGCCCGATGGGCTGTTTCTCGGCGCGATTTTTGGCGGGGAGACTTTGCAGGAACTCAAAGCCAGCCTCGCCGCCGCCGAAATCGCCGAAACCGGCACTCTGGTGCCGCGCGCCTCCCCCACGGTCGATATCCGCGACGCCGGACGGTTGATGCAGCGCGCCGGTTTCGCCCTGCCCGTCATCGATAGCGACATGCTGACCGTCTCCTACCCGGACGTGCTGGCCCTGATGCGCGATTTGCGCGGCATGGGCGAGGCCAACGCCCTTGCCGGTCGCCCGCGCCGCCCTTGGCGCCGATCGATCCTCGCCCGCGCCGCTGCCGATTACGCCAACCGCTTCAGCACCCCCGATGGCCGCATCGAAGCCCGCTTCGAAGTCATCTTCCTCACCGGCTGGGCGCCCGATGCGAGCCAGCCGCGCCCGATGCGCCCCGGCAGTGCGAAAACCCGTCTGTCAGAGGCGCTGGGGGCGGTTGAGCGGAAGCTAAGCTAGCGGGCTGCCGCCCGTACCCGCTCGGGGAGCAAGCTCCCCGAACCCCTCCTTTTTTACAATAAAAAAAGAAACGGCGCTAAAGAAGCGCCCTTAGGAATTCCGATATCGCGTTTCCAAAGGGCCGCTGCCCTTTGGTGGGGGTTCGGGGGCAAAGCCCCTGACTAGACTAGATCCCCGCCCGCCCGATATCGCCAATCTCCGCCAGCCATTTTTGCCGCTTCTCGGGCGTCGAGGTTTTGATCGACCCGAGGAAGCTGCTCTTGACCGGACTGAAGCCGCAAAAGCCGAGGATTTGGATTTTCCACTGTTTTACCAACGGGCGGCCCCAGAACCAGCGGAAGATGAAGGGCGGCGTATCGGCGGTGATAATCACGCGGGCGCTGCGGCCTTTCAGGAGCTTGTCCCAACCGAGCCCCTTACTGTGATAGCGGAAGGCGAAACCGGGCAGCAGCACGGCATCGAGATAGGCTTTAAGGACGGCGGGCATGCCGCCCCACCAGAGCGGGGCGACGATCACCCAATGGTCGCAGGTTTGGATCTGCGCCTGCGCCGTCGCCACCCAATCAGCGGCGGCCCCGCTGGTCTTGAAATCCTTGTAATCGGGCGGCGAGAGCGTAATCGGCAAGTCAGCAATGGCGACCTGAACCACCTGATGTCCCGCGTCGGTCGCCGCCGTGGCATAGGCTTTGGCGAGCGCCGCACAATAGCTTTCGGCGCGCGGATGGCCGCAGAGAACCAGAATTTTCGCCATTGAAGTGCTCCTGCGCGGTGAGATTTTTACTCGTGTTACCATTGGTCACTTTGTACAATAATTATGTGACCAATGGCAACATCAATTTGACACCCGAGCTTCCCCCGGCGCGCCGCAAGGCTGCGGGCAAGTTTCATCACGGCGATCTTCCGGGGGCGCTGCTGGCCGCCGCCTCAGCCCTTATTGCGGAACGGCGTTCGGCTGAATTTTCCCTACGGGAGGTGGCCGAGCGCGTCGGCGTGAGCCATACCGCCGCTTATCGGCATTTCGCCTCAAAACGCGACCTTTTGGCCGAGCTTGCGTGCCGGGGCTTTCAGCGGCTTCACCGCGAGATGGTGGCCGACCGGGCGGGTTCCGCAACGCCAGAAGCGGCCTTACGCGTGATGGGGATGAATTACGTCAGCTTCGCGCTGGCCGAGCCGGGCGCGTACCGCATCATGTTCCATGTGGATCTATGCGCGACCGGCGCGCATCCGGCGTTGGAAAAAGCCGCCTATGACGGGTTTGCGGAAATGGTCTCGGTCATTGCCGAGGGCCAAGCGGCGCGGCAGTTCCGCCAAGATCGTCGCCCGGACGAACTTGCGACCGCCCTCTGGTCGGCCCAGCACGGCTATACCAGCCTGCTGCTCGACGGCCAGATTGCCGAGGGGGAGCTCCCCCCCGGCATTCCCGGCTTCGATATCGCCCCGCCCGCCGACCGCGCCTTAATGGTGCAGATGATGCTGGCGGGGCTGAAAACGCCCGGATCTTAAAGCTGGTTCAGCACATGCTCGGCACTGGACACTTCGAACTGGCCCGGCGCTTCCACATTGAGCACTTTCACCACACCGTCTTCGGCCACCAGGCGAAGCGCTTGCAGCGAATGCCCATGCCATAGGCCGAAAAATCGGCATCCAGCCCCATGGCTTTGGCGAAGTCGGCGCTGCCATCGGCCAGCAGCAGCACGGCGTCGCCGGAATTCTGCGCCTTGCCCCACGCGCCCATGACGAACGCATCGTTCACCGAAATGCAGGCGATGGTATCAACACCCTTATCGGCGAAAGCGGCCTTCTCAATGAAGCCCGGCAGATGT
>NZ_LAJY01000038.1 GCF_000963705.1 Elstera litoralis
CAACCTTTGGTCGGCCAGACCTTCTACAGTCAGGATACATTCTTCGCGGCGGTAAAAGCGGCAACGGGGGTGGATTATGCTACCAATCCGCTGCGCCGGGCCTTCCTGGATGTGCTGTTGGAAGCCAATTCGCTCTGGTATCCCCTGCGCTACCCGGGCGAATACAATGGCCAGACGATCAATCAGGCGATCCACTACCATTACCCGACGGCCGACGATATTCAGCAGATTCTGAGCCTGCGCACCTATCGCGACTTCGGCGGCGGCAGCCTGTACAATGACAGCTTCGGCTTCCTCGACCAGAACCCGCACAACACGATGCATATCTGGACCGGGGGGATGAATCCGCAGTACGACCCAAACACCCCATCGGGCGTGCGGGTAGCGGGGCGGCGGTTCCACAAGCGGGAAGATCTGTACAGTCAGCCGCAGTATGGCGACATGTTCAGCAATCTCACCGCCTCCAACGATCCGGTCTTTTGGCCCATCCATTCCAATATCGACCGTCTCTGGTGGGAATGGCAGCAGACGCACCCGGACGGGCTGCCGCAGAATCTGGACGCCGTGACGACCCCCTGGGGCTATACGGTGCGCAACACGCTCGATATCCATCGCTTCGGCTATGAGTATGTCAAAAGCACCCATATCGTTCCGGTCGGCCTAACCGCGCCGGTTGGGCGCTTCCGCTCCAAGGAAATCCCCATCCCGAAAGCAGTGAAGGCAGGGTTCGGGTCGGCAGAAGTGCGGCTGCATCGCGTGCCGCAGCTTCCCCGCTCCGGCTTTATCCGCGTGTTCCTGAACAATGAGCAGGCGGATGCCAGCACGCCGCTGCGCCCCGAGACCGGCTATGCTGGGTATCTGGCCATCTTCGGGCACGGCCCCTGCTACGGCGGCCCCGGCCATTGCGATATTCCCAGCGTTCAGGGCCGTGGCCAAGACCGCACGGGCGATCCGAGTGCGCGGACGATGAACACCCCGCGCAATCACCGGGTCGATGTGACCCAGGCGGCGCGGCGGCTGATCGACGCCGGGGCCAAGCAGATCACCCTGACGCTGGTGGTGATCGGCGCCGATTATCAGGAAGACACGGACCTGCTGCGCCTCGACGGCGTGTCGCTGAACTTCCACGATTGATGTTGCAAGCGGCCTCTTCCGCCAGCCGGAAGAGGCCCGCCCGCCGAGGGAACCATTATGGCCACCACTCCCCGTTATCAGATTCATCCCGCCATCGGCATCGCCCGGCTGGGGGATAGTCCCGATGAATTCTATATTTCCCCGGAACATCCGGCCGCCCGGCCCGTCGATTGCGACGCGCGGGGCAACCCCAAACGCACGCCGGACGGCATAAAGGAAGTGCCGGTTGCGACCTTCAAGGACGCCGACGGCCGAATTAAGCGCCAAGCCGCCCGCTTTCAGCTCTATGTTTACGACGACGAGCACCCGGACGGACGGGCGCTGAAAATCGGCGACCGCATTAAGGGCGGCGGCAATGCCGGGACGTTGGTCGATATCGTCTGGCAGGTCTATCTCGCCAATAAAAAGGCGGTTTGGTACGAATTCCGGGGGCTTTCCGGCGAAACCGGCTATGCGGCGGACCATCGGCGTCGCAATGCCGATATCACCGAACCGAACGCCCGCCAGCAGCTCATCATCGATCCCGGCCCGCAGATCGTGAACCTGCGCGACCACCGCCGGGCGGAGTTCAGCCGCGACGGCAACCCCGGTTATGCCACCACCTTTCCGCCGAAAGGCCTGTGGCCGAAGGATATCGACACCCTCGGCACCGCGATGACCGACGACGACGGGCGGCTGCTCGTCCTCGGCGGTTTCGGCAATAGCGGCAGCTACAAGAGCGGCGTCGGCCAGCCGCGAATCGATAACTACGCCAATACCGATGGCTGGTTCGACGATACCGCTGACGGGTCGGTCACGGCGCGGCTGGTGATGTTTTCGGAAGACGTGCAGAGCACCCGCTATATCGATGTGGAATACCCCGCCTGGGTCATCTGCGGGTATCCGCGCTATGCGCCGGAAATGCTGGATATGGTTACGCTCGACGAGGTAATCGAGGATGTCGCCATCCAGCAGTTCGCCTATCGCACCGACCTTTACGGCACGGCGGGCACCTTTAAAGATCCGCAGAAGATCGATCCCCATAACGACGGCGAATTGAACTTCTGGCGCGACGGCAAGCTGGAATGGAACCCGGACTATAAGCCTGGTTCTGGCGCGATATCTGGCCGATCCTGTTCCGCCCGAACGAGTTTAACTGGGTCAGCAATATTCTGCTGCAATCGAACATGCCGCACGACCAGTCGCAGCGCGGCACCTTCGATCCCTACCGTCTCGGCGAACAGCCCTTCGTGTCGCCCGGGCAGGTCAAGCGCCGCAAAGAATTGGCCGTCTATAGCCATTCGCTCGGCACCCTCGGGGCGGAAGCGCTCGAACCCGCCCTGATGCGGCGGGAGCGAGACGCGCCGGACGGCACCGATCTTGACGCGCTAATCGTTAAGCTGAACCAAGCTTTTTCCGACTTCGTCCAAACGGTCGCCCCACCAACGCCGCAAGAAGCGCCCGACGCTTACCTCAAGCGCTGGCAGAAACTCCATCAGGACGCGGCGGAAGCCTACACCGAGGCCGCGCAAACCCTGCGCGACACGGTTCACGCGCTGTTGGTGCCGCCCCAGGCCGTTACTCGGTTGCTGGCGCGGCGGGCGGAGAATAAGACGGCCAAGCCCGCCGACCCGAACGAACATCTGGTGGATGCCATCGCCCGCGTGCTGACGGAATTCCGCTCCGGTCGTCTGCTGGCGCAGGCTTTTGCAGCAGCGGAGGAGGCGGCGACCAACGATCCCTATGGCCCGATGCGCCGGTTCCTGTTCGATGTGCTGCGCCGTCCGGGGGAAGAAAATATCTTCCGCGTCCAGGGCGACCCGACGACGCGCACCTATCATCTACCGCTGATGCCGCTGCTGGCGGGGGATAACCCCAAGTATAACGACACGCCCTCGAAGTTCCTGCGCCTAACCGACATGCAACTTTACCTGCTGCGGCAGTGGGCCGACGGTAAATTCATCAACGAGGTTACGGCGGGTTTCGTTCCAGCAGCCGCAATCAACCCTTGGCAACCCTATCCGCGCGGGCCGATCGTTACCGGGCGGCAACTCGACCAGGGGGTGCTGAGCAATCTGCTGGGCGGGGCTTTCTTTCCGGGGGCGGAAGTCTGTTGGATCATCCGCAATCCCGGCGTTTGGTACGAACCGTACCGGCTGAAGGCCGACCCGACCTTCTCCAGTTTCGCCGAGACCGCCGCCCAGGCCAATGCCCGCCGGGGCACCGTCAACCCCATGACCTATATTGGCTATGCGGAGGACGATCTGTCCCAGGACAGCAATTACGCCACTGGGCTCCAACCGGGCGATCTGACCAAGACCAGCGCCCTGCCCTGGCAGGCGGATTTCAACGAATGCACGACGCAGACCATCGATATTACTTATGCGATGTGGAACCAGATCGACCCGACTAATCCCGCCGATCCGGCGATGGCGCGGGAGCAAAAGACCTGGGAGACGATGTGGTGGCCCGCCCACCGCCCGCTCCAAGTCGCCGAACTGGTCGATGACGGCAGCGGAAATCTTCAAACCACCAGCGCCCTCAACTGGTCGCGCGGCATTCCACAGACCAGCGCCGGGGACCTTAAGATGGTCACGGGCTGGACCGGCCTCAGCTTCGTTGTGCTGAACCCCACGCTTCCCCCCACGGTTCTCAACAGCCCGCAACTCGATCAGCCGCGCTTCGTCGGCGTCGAACGTGGAAAGGATACGCCATGACCTCCCCCCTCAATCCCTTCGTCGGCACCTGGGCCTATCGCAGCCTGCTGAACGATCCCGACCTTGCCACCAGTTTTAACGATCTGGAATTCGGGCGCGGCACTCTGGTGATTGCCCAGGATGCCGCCGGATCGCTGACCGGCACTATCGGCGGCCCCGGCTGGCAACTTGCCCTCTACGGCGGGTTCGGCTTCGGCTCGGCGGAACCGACGCGCTTTCGCGGATCGGGCGTCATCGGCGGCGAGGAGTGGATCTACGATTACTTCGCCCTCGCGGTGCCGGTCTGGCCGAACAGCAGCCCCACGCTGCAAACCCCGGCGCTGATCGGCTCCATCACCCGCGTCATCCCCCATTCGGGCAGTTCGCCGGGCACGGTGAACCCCGCCGGGGTCGTCGCTTCCTTCTACGCCGTTCGCCAATCGGCCTAAGAACCCGCGTGACGGCCCAGGCCGATATCGTCATCGTCGGAGGCGGTCCGGCGGGATCGGGCGGCGGCGCTGGCGTTGCGGGCGCAAGCGCCTAACCTCACCGTGCTGTTGCTGGACGCTGCCGATCCCGCCCGCGTCCGCCCCGGCGAGGTTCTTCCTGCCGCCGGTGCCGAAATGCTCCGGCAAATTGGGCGTGGAAAACGGCGGTTGCCTCGGCTGCCGTGCC
>NZ_LAJY01000380.1 GCF_000963705.1 Elstera litoralis
GCGAAGAACATCAGTTTTGCTCAAAAACATTCCCATGCATATGTAAGCCATTCTTAAGATAAATGGATTATAGAGAGTCGGAGTATGTGGGCGGAGTACGGAAAATGAGAATTATTCGCAATTTGACCTTAACCGGCAAGCAGATCATCGTTTTAACTGTGATGAGCGTTGTTACGGTCTGTATTGGCCTCTTCGGCATTCAATCGGTGCGCACCGGCGAACGTTTGGCTTTGGACGCCGGCGGTCGGATTATGTCGCGCTGAAGGCCGAGACGGCCAATCGCCTGATAACGGCGATCGTCATGGATAGCCGGGGCATCTATATGGCGCCGGATAAGGCGCAGATGGAGCGCTTCGCCACCCCTTTGCTGGCCAATATCGCGGCGCTGGAAACAATCGTCGGCCAGTGGCGCGCGGCGACCGACCCGCAAGATCAGCCCGGTTTCGATAAGGTTTCGGCCCATACCGGCGAATTCGCCAAATTCCGGCGCGAACTGGTCTCGATTGCCCGCAATACCGGCCTGCCGGAAGCGCGGGCCTTTGGCGACAATGACGCCAATCGGGCCAATCGGCAGGCGCTGAATGCCGAAATAGAAAAGCTCACGCGCAAAGCCGAAGCCGACGCCAATCAATCCCGCGCGATTATGAGCGATTATTTCGACACGCGCGTTATCTTGTTCATTAGCCTCGTCATTGTCGCCGTCGTCATCGGATTTTCGCTCGGCCTCTTCATGGTTCGCCGCCAAGTCATTTCGCCGCTGAAGGCCTTGACGGCGCGGATGGGCACGATGGGCGAGGGCAATCTGGAAGACCCTATTGCCGATGGCGGTCGCCGCGATGAAATCGGCGCGATGCTGCGCTCGGTGGAAGGTTTCCGCCTCGGCCTGCTGAAATCGCAGCAGTTGGCGCGCGAGCAACTCGAAGCCGCCTTGGCGCAAGAACGGCGGCGGCAGACGACCGACCGGGCGACCCAGCATTTCACCACCAGCATCGATACGATCCTGACCGACCTCGGCAAAGCCTCCGAGCGGGCGAACGGCATCGCCCACACCATGCGCGACTATGCCGATCACACCGCCGAACAGTCGCAAACCGTGGCAACGACGGCGCGGCAGGCCTCGGCCAATGTTCAAACCGTGGCGACTGCTGCTGAAGAACTCTCGGCCTCGATTGCCGAAATCAGCCGCCAGGTGGCGCAATCGGCGCTTACGGCGGAACGGGCGGTCCATGAGACCGAACGCACCGATACCATTGTGCAAAATCTAGTGAGTTCGGCCCAGCACATCGGCGATGTCGTCGTCATCATCAATCAGATCGCCAGCCAGACCAATCTTTTGGCCCTGAACGCCACTATCGAAGCCGCGCGGGCGGGAGAAGCCGGTAAAGGCTTTGCCATTGTCGCGTCCGAAGTCAAAGCCCTCGCCACCCAAACCGCCAAGGCAACCGACGATATCGCCCAACAGGTCACGCAAATCCGCGACGCCTCGCGTGATGCCGCCCAGGCCATTCAGGGGATCGGTGAGATCATCGCCGAGGTCTCCAACATCGCGGGCGCGATTGCCTCGGCGGTCGAAGAGCAGGGCACGGCCACCGCCGAAATCGCCCGCAACGTCCAAGAAGCGGCGCGCGGCTCGGAACTGATGACCAACACCATCGGTACTATGGCTAATGCCGCGCTTGAAACCGGCGCGGCTGCCGAGCAGATGCTGAATTCCGCTGGCGAGCTGAAGGAAGCCTCCGACCATATCGAACAGTCGGTCGGAACCTATGTGATGGAAGTGAAGGCGGCGGCTTAGACCGTCCAATCATCGCCTTGAAGAGGGCGTATGAAACTATGGGGCGCATCATTTGCGCCCCATTTTTTTATATTATTAGAAGAATAAAGAAGAAGTTGGCGGAAGGGATGTCCGTATAAAGGGGATTGTATGGGATATTATGGGACAATCATAAGTATCTATGCCTCTTGATTTTATTGGATTATAGGTCTCATATCGTCCCATAGAGTCTGCAATCATCGCGGCAAAAATGTGGGGCTGAATTGTGGGGCGGCACGTTCTGAATAAGCTGAAGGACGCCGGGCTACGCAGTTGTAGCGTCGGCACCTACTATGATGGCGGCGGCTTGATGATCAAGATCAATCGCCGAGAAGTGGGCCGAGCCTACGGCAAATGGTTGCTGCGAATTTCAATTCAGGGGCGTCGGCATGACCTGGGGCTAGGCAGCTACCCCGAGGTTTCCCTCGCGGCCGCTCGAACAGCGGCGCAAGCGCTTCGAGATCAGATTGCCGCCGGGCAAAACCCGTTGACCGAGCGCGTGGCGATGCGGGCGATGCCAAGTTTCGAGGAGGCAGCCAGGGCTCTGTATGCCGAGCGTCGGCCTTCCTGGAAGAACGGCAAGCATGCCGATCAATGGTTGGGATCGCTGGAACTGCACGCCTTCCCCGTGATCGGGTCGATGAAGGTGGCGGATGTGGGGGCGGGCGATTTGCGGGCGGCGTTATTGCCGATCTGGACGCAAACCCCCGAAACGGCCCGCCGGGTGAAACAGCGCCTGGGTATGGTACTCGATTTTAGCATCTCGAAAGGCTGGCGGGCCGACGCAAGCCCGCTTGAAGCCGTGGCGAAGGGCCTGCCACCCCAGCGCGGTGAGCGCGGGCATTTTGCGGCATTGCCTCACGCCGAAATGCCGAGCCTTTTGAAAGCAATTCGGGCGTGTACGGCAACCGAGATCACCCGCCTTGCCTTGGAGTTTCTGATTCTAACGGCAGCCCGTTCGGGCGAGGTTCGGGGGGCGCGCTGGGAGGAGATTACCGAAATAGAGGGCGTCGGGCCGGTCTGGGTTATTCCGGCCGAAAGGATGAAAGCCGCGCGGCAACACCGAGTGCCCTTGTCGCCTGCGGCGCAGGCCGTTCTTACTCGGGCACACACTCTAGCGAAGAGTGAGTTTATTTTTCCGTCGCCCAAGAAGGGTGGAGAACTCGCAGATATGGCATTCACGCAATTGCTGCGGCGGCTTGAATGGCCCCGGCCGGTTACGGCACACGGTTGCCGGTCGAGCTTCCGCGATTGGGCTGCGGAAACCACGGATACGCCCCATGACGTTGTGGAGGCTGCACTCGCCCATGCGCTGAAAGATAAGACGGTTGCGGCGTATCTTCGGACGGATCATTTGGAACGTCGCTTGGCACTAATGGTTGAATGGTCAGAGTTCATGAGTTAAGAGTAGTTGAGAACAGACCTATTGCGTAGATCTAACGGGTGAGTGAATTTTACGCACCTGATTTTCGGGAGTTTTGTCTAATGTCAACTAAAGGTTTTAGTTATTGTGTCAATA
>NZ_LAJY01000381.1 GCF_000963705.1 Elstera litoralis
TGGCGAGTTTGATGGGGTTGATCCTGGCCGGGCGCAGCGCCCCCGCCGTGCTGGCCCATCCCGACGTTGCTCCCCTCCACACGCTAGCCGCAACGCCGCCCGATTGGCAGACCATTGTCTTGCTCTCCAGCCGCGATACGGACCTTCCGGCCGCCGCGCTTTGGGCGAAGATCGACGCGGTTTCGAGTTGGCCGGACTGGTCGCGCAGCGCGATTAGCCTCGCTGAAATCAAGGATAGTTCTGATGGCGGAACGATACGGTTCCGTATCAATCTGCTCTACGGCTTAATGCCTTTCAGCTATGAAGCTCCTCGCCTCGCCGCCGCCCCGCGCGAGTTGCGCTGGGGCCGCGCTCAGCCGGGGGCCGCCACGCTGTTTTCCTGGCGCGTGACGGAGCTTGACGGCGGACGCAGCCGCGTGTCCCTGGTCGCCTATCTGCACGGCCCGGCCTATGGCGCGGCGCGGGCGATTTTGGAAGGCGCGGGCCAGCGCCAGATCGATGTCATCGTCACCCATCTGCTGACGGCGGCCCGGCCTTAATCCTGCCGCCCAACTCCCTCCGAGACAAAAGCCGCAAAACCGGCTAAACCCACGCCCAATGATTCTTCTTACCGCCTGCGCGCGGGAAAAGCCTGGGGACGCACGAGTATGGGTTTCAATTGCGGTATCGTCGGCCTGCCCAATGTGGGCAAATCGACCCTGTTCAACGCGCTCACCGCCACGGTCGCGGCGCAAGCGGCGAACTATCCGTTCTGCACAATCGAGCCGAATACCGGCATCGTTGCCGTGCCCGACCCGCGCCTTGATAAGATCGCCGCCATCTCAAAATCGGCGAAAATCATTCCGACGCAGCTTGAGTTCGTCGATATCGCCGGGCTAGTACGCGGCGCGTCGAAGGGCGAAGGCCTCGGCAATCAGTTCCTCGCCAATATCCGCGAAACCGACGCCATCGTGCACGTGCTGCGCTGCTTTGAAGACGGCGACATCACCCACGTCGAAGGCTCGGTCGACCCGATCCGCGACGCCGAAACGGTGGAAACCGAGTTGATGCTCGCCGATATGGAGAGCCTTGAGAAGCGCGAAGTGGCGCTCAACAAGCGCACCCGTGGCGGCGATAAGGAAGCCGTTGCGCTTCTAGCGCTGATGGGGCCGCTGCTCGCGGGCCTGCGCGAAGGCATCCCCGCCCGCCGCATCATCCGCGACTGGGACGCCGAGGCGAAGCGCAATGTGAAGCTGCTCCAACTGCTCACCTCGAAGCCGGTCGTTTACGTCTGCAATGTGAATGAGGAAGAGGCCGCCACCGGCAACGCCCTGTCCAATGCTGTCGCGGAGCGGGCCAAGGCGGAAGGCGCGGCCCAGGTGGTCATCTCCGCCGCCATTGAAGCCGAAGTGGCGCAGCTCGCCACCGAAGTGGAAAAGCAGGAGTTTCTCAGCGCTTTGGGCCTGGAGGAAACCGGTCTCGCCCGCGTTATCCGCGTCGGCTATAGCCTGCTCGGCCTGCTGACCTTCTTCACCGTCGGCCCGAAAGAAGCCCGCGCCTGGACCGTCCGCGCCGGGGCGAAAGCGCCGGAAGCCGCCGGAGTAATTCATACCGATTTCGAAACGGGCTTTATTCGCGCTGAAACCATCGCTTATGACGATTTCATCGCCTGCAACGGCGAAGCGGGCGCGAAGGAAGCGGGCAAGATGCGCCTGGAAGGCAAAGAATACCCCGTGCAGGACGGCGATATTTTCCACTTCCGCTTCAACGTCTAAACCGTAACCGTTCCCCTTTCAAAGCCGCCCGATCCTGCGATTGGGCGGCTTTTCTTTACGAGCGCCCGTCCGTAAAGCGACAAACTGATTTCA
>NZ_LAJY01000382.1 GCF_000963705.1 Elstera litoralis
TCGGCCCGTCGAGCAGGGCGACGGGAACGCCGGTTTCGCCCGAGAGCAGCAGATAGACGCCCATGATCGAGGGCAGGCCGACGCGGCCATTGCCGGGGAAAACCGTCACCGATTTCAAGCCGACATGCTTGCCGGTGCGCCACGCGGGCATCAGTAGCAAGGTTGCATCGGGGGCACCGGGCACCGGAACCGTATGATGGTGGCGGACGGGCACGACCATAGCGGGGTCGGCAAAGGCCTGCGCCAAACGGTCCACGAGGGCGGGAAAGCTCAGGCGGGCGCGGACGGCGTCGGCATCGAACCAGCGGGGGGCAGTCATATCAGGGGAGTCTCGGTCGGTTTTTGGGCCAGCGCCTGTTCCAGCTTCTGAAGCTTGGCGCGGGCGCTGAGAAGGGCTCGGCGCGTCAGCAGCAGCGGCAGCCACGTCAGCAGCGCGCCCAGCAGGCAGCCGAGCGCCAGCGTTCCTAAGGCCAGCCCGTAGAGCGGCACCTCGACGGCCAGCGCAAACGGCCAGAAATCAACCGTGACCGGACCGCGATTGGCAACCGCGAACACCACCACCGCCAGCGTGACCGGCAGAGTGATGAGCAGCGACAGCAGCCGAATCAGGCGCGGCATCGGTTTGCCCGCGCACCCGATTCGGCGGCGGCGCTAAACGTCATCATCGTCGTCATCGTCTTCGGGCGTATCGACGCCGCCATTTAACCTGTCGCGCAATTGTTTGCCGGTTTTGAAGAAGGGGACGTATTTTTCCGCCACCTCCACCGCCGTCCCGGTGCGCGGGTTGCGCCCGATGCGCGCATCGCGCCGCTTTACGGAGAACGCGCCGAAACCGCGCAGTTCTACCCGATGCCCGGCGGCGAGCGCTTCGGTAATTTCGTCGAAGATCGTCGAGACAATCCGTTCCACATCCCGTTGATAGAGATGGGGGTTGAGGGCTGCCAGCCGTAGGATTAATTCTGATTTTGTCACCCGGGTGTCTCCCTTTGCGCCCGCGCCCACGCTGCGACCCTACCGTGCCCGGCTACCGCCCCTCCGTCAAGGGGCAAGTCCTTTGGTTTATTGAGCTTTTTATGTTTTACCGCCGAATCGGCCAGGGCGGCAGGCTGCTATCGTGCGCGGGCAGGCTATCGAGCCGGGCGTAGAGGCTTTGGCCGACGGGGCAAAGGATATCGTGCGCACCCGGTAAAATGGAAAGCCCCACCAAAAATTCATTCACAATCTCGCCGCCGGTGAAGCGGAAATGCTTTTTGAAGAGCTTCACCCAGGCGGCGCGATCCTTGGGGCCGTCGGGGGCCGAGGCCCAGCGCCCCAGCCAGGCCGCAAAGCCGCCTTCGGCCCGAAAGGCTTGAACTTGCTGGGCATTGTGAACATAGGCTTCGAGCTTCAGGCGATTGCGGATGACGCGCGGGTCTTGCATGAGCCGGGCGATATCCTCCGGTCCATAGGCGGCAATCGTATCGATGTGATAGGCGTAGAGCGCTTCGCGCATGCTGCTGCGGCGTTTTAGCGCGGTTTCCCACGATAGGCCCGCGTGGGCGATTTCGAGGCAGAGGCGCTCGAACAGGCTTTCTTCATCGGTCACGGGTAGGCCGTGATCGGCGTCGTGAAACGGGCCGTGGACCGGATGATCTTTAGAAATCGCGCAATAGCTACTCATGCCCCGCTCCCCAACAAGCGGAGCCGGGGATGCGTGTTACGCCGCGCGCCGCGTTTGACGTTCTTTGTGCCAATTGCGGAAACGGCGGCTGTCGCTGACATGGCGCGCCCGCGCCCGGACCCGTCCGACCATCCCGATAATCGTTTGCAGCTTCTGCATGATCTGACCCTCACCGTCTCCGGGCGGGCTTCGGCGAAACCCGCTGCATGACAATAGCGAGGCATGCTTATCACTGACTCATGACAAAGGAATGACGGCAGTGCAGCAGAATGCTTACAGTCGCGCAGCACGGGCCTAGAGGCCGCCCATCTTACAGAGCAAGGCCCAGGCCTCCTCCGGCACCGGGCTAACCGAGAGGCGCGATTGCCGTACCAGGGGTAACTCCGCCAGCGCCGGTTCGGCCTTGATCGCGGCCAGGGTCACGGGGATGGGAATGCTGCGGCGGGGGGCGACATCGACCATGCCGAATTTTCCGGCGGGATCGGACGGATCGGGATAATATTCCTTCACGATTTCAACGATGCCGACAATCGCCAGCCCCTCGTTGGAATGGTAGAAGAAGCATTCATCGCCAAGTCGCATGGCTTTCAGATTATTGCTGGCCTGATAGTTGCGGACGCCATCCCAATGGGTTCGGCCATCGGCCTGCATCTTTTCCCAGGAATATTTGAACGGCTCGGACTTCATCAACCAATGGGCCATGCTGCACCTTGAAAATTAGATTTCGCGCTTCAGCGGGCGGGCGAGGAGTTTGGCGATCACATCTTCCACCCCGGCGTGCCCGGCCAGAATCGAATCCACGGCGGCGACAATAGGCATCTCGACGCCCGCCTTCAAGCCGATGCGGTGCAGGGCGGCGGCGGCATAGACGCCTTCGGCGACGCTGCGGCGCTGAGCCAGAATATCGGGCAGCTTCATACCCTCGCCCAGCGCAATCCCCAGGGTGTAATTACGCGATTGCAGACCGTTGCAGGTCAGCACGATATCGCCGAGCCCCGACAGGCCAACGAGGGTTTCCGTCTGAATACCGAGCGGTTTGGCGAGGCGCATCAATTCCGCCATACCGCGCGTAATCAGCGCGGCGCGGGCATTGTCGCCGAGGTGGCGACCCTGGGCGATACCGCAGGCAATCGCCAGCACATTCTTGAACGCCCCGCAGATTTCCACCCCGAGCGGATCGGAGGAGGCATAGGGCCGGAAGCTGGAGGAGCCGATTTGTTCGGCCAGCTTTTCCGCCAGCGCCACATTCTGCGCCGCAATCACGGCGGCGGCGGGCAACCCGACGGCGACTTCCTTAGCGAAATTCGGCCCCGACAGCACCGCGACCGGATGCGCCGGGATCAAATCTTTCACGAGGGCCGACAGCGGTTGGTCGGACTCGGCATCGAGCCCTTTGGCCGCCACCACCAGCGGCACCGCCCGGTGCGGATCGAGAAAGGGCGAGAGGTGCAGGCAGGCCGAGCGTAAGCCCTGGGACGGCGTGACCAGCAATATCGCGTGCCGGGCTTCGGCGATTTCCGACAGGCGGTCGGTGAAGGAAATTCCCTCCAGCAGCGGAATGCCGGGCAGATAGCGCGTATTCTCGCGGCGGCTGTTCAGAATACGGACCAGGGTGGCGTCGCGCCCCCACAGCAGCACCGAGCGCCCAGCGCGGGCGAGGGTTTGCGCTAAAGCGGTGCCCCAGGCCCCCGCCCCGACAATGCCGAATTCCGGCGGTATTGGTTCTTGATCCATCAAGCGGCCTCATCTAGCGGCCAGCGCGGGCGGCAGGGGGAGTCGAGCCCGTGGGACTCGCCCCGGCGCAACCGCTCCAGCCCAGCCCAGGCGATCATTGCGCCATTATCGGTGCAGAGCTTCAGCGGCGGCGCAACAAGCGTTAATCCGCGCTCCGCGACGACGGACTGAAGCCGCACGCGCAGGGCCTTATTGGCGGCAACCCCGCCCGCAATCACCACATGGCGGCCCTCGGGATGGGCGCTACAGAAGGCGGTTAGGGCGTTTTCAGCCGGTCGGCCAGCACGTCGCGACGGCGGCCTGAAAGCTGGCGGCAA
>NZ_LAJY01000383.1 GCF_000963705.1 Elstera litoralis
CTCTATCGGCGTTCTGCCGCTGGATATTGCGCTGCACACCGCATTCTGTCGATTCCCGATAAGCGGGAATCAATCCTGTGATCATAGGGGAAGCGGCCTAAAGACGCATCCCGATTATTACAACAACCGGCTTAAACAACGGTTTCCGTTTCCTCGCACGCCGGTAACAGCAGTTTTTCGATGGTCATAGGATCGCGCGGGCGACCGAAATGATAGCCCTGACCGTACATACAGCCGAGCTGTGCCAAACGGATGACATCATTGGCGGTTTCGACGCCCTCCGCGATCACTTCGCAGCCGAGGCCCCGGCTGAGTTCGGCGATCATGCGGATGATGAGGCCGTTTTCCGGGCGCTGGCGCATCGCGCGCACGAAGGATTGATCGATTTTGACGGCATCGAAGCGGAACTGATGCAAATAGGAGAGCGAACTATAGCCGGTGCCGAAATCGTCGATGGCGAGCCGCAGCCCCATCGCTTTCAGGCGGCTGAGAATGGACAGCATGCCGTCCACATCATCCAGCACGACGCTTTCGGTGATTTCGAGCTTCAGCGCATCGGCGGGGGTTTGGCGGTGGGCGAGAATCTCGGCGACCCGTTCGACAAAATCCGCCTCCTGCATCTGGACGCCGGAAACATTGACGTTGATGAACATCCCTGCCGCATCGGGCAGAAAGCGCCGCCAGCGATTGACCTGCTGACACGCCTGATCGAGCGCAAACAGGCCAATGGGAATAATCAGCTTGCTTTCCTCGGCCAGCGGAATGAAGCGCAGCGGCGAGACGAGGCCCATCGTGGGATGGTGCCAGCGCATCAGCGATTCGAAGCCGACCAGCCGCCCGGAGACGAGATCGACAATCGGCTGATAATGCAGTTGCAACTGATCGCCCGCCTCAATCGCGGTGCGCAAATCCTGCTCCAGCGCCAGCGGGTCAAGACCATCGTCCATACCGTTGGCGGCGAAGAGGGCCACGCTTTTTTCGGCATCGGTACCGGGGCGGTTCAGCGCGCGCGAGGCATCGCGCAGCAATTCTTCGGCGCGTTGATTGCCGTTCGGCATCGCGGCACCGATCCGCGCGGTGATATACAGCCCTTGCGAGCCGGGCAGATCGATGGCGGCCTTCAGGGCAGTATGAATGGCAAGCGCCTTATGGCCGATAGCGTCTTCGTCCGAAACGCCTTGCAGCAGAAAGCCGAAGCTTGCGCCTTCCAGGCGCGCGAGCGTGTCGGAGGCAACCAGGGTTTGCGCCAAGCGCTCGCCGACGTCGCGCAACACATGGTCGGCCTGGGTCGGCGTTAGGGAGTTGGCGAGGCTGGCGAAGCGGTTGACTTCGACCACCAAGACGGCGCAGGAGGCGATTGTTCCATCGGAGCGGCGCAGAGTTTGCGCCAGCCGGTCCATAAACAGCGCGCGGTTCGGTAAGCCGGTGGTGGCATCGTAAAAAGCGTCGCGCAGAACCTGCTGTTCGGCCTGTTTACGCTCGGTAATATCGGATTGCGAGCCGACAATACGCGTCGCCTTCCCACTTAGCGGGTCGCGGATGGTGAGCCCGTGACACAGCATCCAGCGTTCCGAGCCGTCGGTGTGGCGAATGCGGTATTCGATTTGAAACGGCTCTTCCTCGCTGGCGATCTGCGCTTCAACGGCGGCTTGCAGCCAGATCAGATCGTCGGGATTAACCCGGCTGAACCATTCATCCGGGTCGGTGCCAACCTCGGCGGCGGCGCAGCCGATCATTTCTTTCCAACGCGGCGTAAACAGAATGGAATTGGCGCGAACGTCCCAATCCCACAACCCGTCTTTGGCGGCCATAATGGCCAGCGCATAACGCTCCTCGCTGGCCCGTAACGCCTCTTCGGCCTCTTTGCGCGACGTGATATCGGACTGGGAGCCCGCCATGCGCGTGGCTGTGCCGCCTTCACCGCCGCCGAGCGCGGTGCCGCGACACAAAACCCAACGCACATGCCCTTCGGCATCGCGGACCCGATATTCGATGCGAAAATCGCGCGAGGGGTTTTGCACCTGCTCGTCGAGCGTGGCATCGACCCAATCGCGGTCATCCGGGAGAACGCAGGACAGCCAATCCTCGATCACGCAACTGCTGCTCTCGGGCGGCAGACCCATCATGTCGGCGAGGCGCGAGGAATAGCGCACGAGGCCGGAAGCCAGATCCCAATCCCACAGCCCGTCGTTGGCGCCGAGCGCGATTAGCGCATAGCGTTGTTCGGCGGTAATGCGCGCTTCCCGCACTTCCGCCCGGCTGTTGAGCAGCATCAGGCCCGAGCGCAGACGCGAGACAAGTTCGGCGCGGTCGAGCGGCAGGGTGATGATTTCATCGAACCCGGTTTCAATCGCCTTCAGGCGCAAATCGCTGCGGCTCGCCGGGGCGGCGAGAATAAGCGCCGGGTGAGGCACATCATCGGGCGGCTGATGACTGGGTAAGGCCAAGACCGCCGCCTCATCCGCCAGATCGACCGCCGCCATAATAATGCCTTCGCGGGCGAGCGCCCCAGGATCGGCGGGAACGGCCGGCAGGATCGTCAAAGAGTGCAGGGCCAACTGCCCGGAGGCAACAACCTCTTGAACCAGCGCAACCGCGCTCGCCGGAAAGCCAATAACCGTGAGGGGAAAGGCGATCACAGTCATTCGCGTGTTAAATCCTGCCGCATGGCCATCCAGACAGTCACCTCACATACCCGCAATTCGCGGCAATTCCTACCAAAGCTGCCCGATTTACGAACGCACGGCAAGCGAAACACAGGGGAGAAGATGTGAATGATACGTAGATTATACCTGGACCGGGTGCAGGGCCGGTTTTCCGTTTAAAACCGCCGCAAGATTATCGAGCGCGCGCATGCCCATCGCCGTGCGCGTTTCAATGGTGGCGCTGCCGAGGTGGGGCAGGGGAAAGACGTTCGGCAGGCTGCGGTAACGCGCGTCGAGATCGGGCTCGCCGGTAAACACATCCAGCCCCGCCGCCGCCAGATGGCCGGACTGAAGGGCGGCGATCAGCGCGTCATCATCCACCAAATTGCCGCGCGCCGTATTCACCACAATCGCGCCCTTCGGCAGTTGGGCGATGCGCGCCGCCGAGAGCAGCTTGTTCGTTTCCGCCGTTGAGGGCGCGTGCAGCGAGAGATAGTCGGAGACGCCCAGCAGACTATCGAGACTGGCGTGATAAACCGCCCCGGCCTCCTCACTCTCGGCCAAGCGCGTGCGATTATAATAGTGAATCTGCATCCCGCAGGCCCGCGCCCGGTGGGCGAGCGCCTGGCCGATGCGCCCCATGCCGACAATGCCGAGCCGCCGCCCGGTGATCTGCCAGCCGATCAACTGCATCGGGTTCCACCCCACCCACGTGCCTTCGCGCACCATCGCTTCGCCTTCGCGCGCCCGGCGGCTCGCGGCCAGCAGCAGGAGAAGCGCGATATCGGCGGTGGCATCGGTCAGCACGTCGGGCGTGTTGGTGACGATAATCCCCCGGCGGTTGGCGGCGGGCACGTCGATATGATCGTAGCCGACCGAGAAGGTGGCGATGATTTTCACCGACGCGGGCAGGGCGGCAATCGCGGCTGCGGTCATTTTACTGCGCGGGGTGATGAACAGCCCCTCGACGCCCTCCGGCACGGTCTCGCCGCGAACAACGTCGAACTCCGCCTCAAGCCGCGCCAGAACGGCGGGTGGCATCGGCAGATCGGGG
>NZ_LAJY01000384.1 GCF_000963705.1 Elstera litoralis
GCGACGGCCTCGGTTTTACCGAACTTACCCGCTTTGCCGCGCATAATGGGTTCGATGGGGTGATGCTCGGCCACCCCCACGCGCCCTGGCATTTGGAATTCACCCAGCAGGCGGGTCACGCCGCAGGGCGCGCGCCGACCCAGGATAATCTCCTGGTCTTTTATCTGCCCGATACCGCCGCGTGGCAGGCCGCGCGCGACCGGCTGATCGCCTTCGGCGCGACGCCCGTTCCCTCGTGGAACCCGTTTTGGGACCAGGTCGGCGTCACCTTCGAAGACCCGGACGGCTACCGCATCGTCCTGCAAAACGCAACCTGGACCCGCTAAAGCGTACCTTGTTTGCCGCCGAACGTTACACTATAACATCCCCATGTCCCATTCCGCCCCACCGCTCAGCCCCTTCGCTTGGGGGATCCTTCCCCGCCTCGCCTGTGTCGCTGGCGTACTGCTGATGATGTGGGGCGCGGTTGCCTGGGCCTTGGTCGAGGTCGCCGAATGATCCGGCTGGATAATCTCACCCTCACCTACGACCGGCACCCGGCGGTGCATC
This sequence comes from Elstera litoralis, assembly GCF_000963705.1. Lineage (GTDB taxonomy): Bacteria > Pseudomonadota > Alphaproteobacteria > Elsterales > Elsteraceae > Elstera > Elstera litoralis. Next base: position 550 of record NZ_LAJY01000384.1, read on the forward strand.
ACCTGTCGGGCGAATTTTGTGCGGGCAGCCTCACTGCCATCGTCGGCCCGAATGGGGCGGGGAAATCGACGCTGTTGAAGGCGATTGCCGGGCTGCTTGCCCCCTCCTCCGGTAAGGTGGAGCGCAGTAGCTTGAAGAAGGGCGATATCGCCTATCTGCCGCAGCAGGCGGAGATTGACCGCAGCTTCCCGCTCTCGGTCTTCGATATGGTGCTGATGGGCCGTTGGAAGCATATCGGCAGTTTCGGCGGCGCGGGCAAAGCCGATGTCCACGCCGCCCATCACGCCTTGGAGGCTGTGGGTCTTGCCGGGTTCGAGCGCCGCATGCTGCACCAGCTTTCCGCCGGGCAAATGCAGCGGGTGCTGTTCGCCCGGCTGATGGTGCAGGAGTCTGCCGTTATTCTGCTCGATGAGCCGTTCAACGCGATTGATGCGCGCACGACGGCGGATCTGCTGGCGCTGGTCACGCGCTGGCATTCGGAAAACCGCACGGTGATTGCCGTGTTGCACGATTACGAGCAGGTGCGCGCGCGCTTTCCGGAAACGCTGCTGATGGCGCGGGAATGCCTGGGCTGGGGCGCGACGGAAACCGTGCTCACCCCCCAGAATCTCTTGAAAGCCCGCGCCCGTTCTGAAGCCTGGGACGAAGACGCGCCCCATTGCCATCAGGCCGTCGCCTGACCCAAACCGGGGCCTTTTCTATGCTGGATAGTCTTTGGGCGATTTTCATTGCCCCTTTTGCCGAATTCGCTTTTATGCGCCGCGCGCTGGTGGCCTGTATCGCCCTCAGCCTTGGGTGCGGGCCGATGGGAACCTTGCTGATTCTGCGCCGCATGGCCCTGGTCGGCGACGCCATGAGCCACGCCGTGCTACCGGGGGCCGCCATCGGCTTTCTGATTTCCGGCCTCTCGCTCTGGGCGATGGGGCTTGGTGGATTTATCGCTGGGCTCGCGGTGGCCCTGCTGGCAGGGCTGGTCGCGCGCGTCACCTCCTTGCGCGAAGACGCCAGCTTTGCCGCCTTCTACCTGATGTCGCTGGCGGCGGGCGTGATGATCGTCTCGACGCGCGGCAGCAATGTCGATCTCATCCATGTGCTGTTCGGGACGATTCTGGCCGTCGATAGCCCGTCGCTGCTGCTGGTCGCCGGGATCACCAGCGTTACGCTGGTTACGCTCGCCGTGATCTACCGGCCCTTGGTGATCGAATGCCTTGACCCCGGCTTTTTCCGGGCGTTGGGCGCACCGGGGGCCTTCTACCACCTCAGCTTCCTCGTGCTGGTGGTTCTAAACCTCGTCGCGGGCTTCCAGGCGCTCGGCACGTTGATGGCGGTGGGGATGATGATGCTGCCCGCAGCATCCGCGCGCTTCTGGGCACAGCAGCTCTGGAGCCTCTCAGCCGTCGCGGCGGGGATCGGCATGCTCTCCGGGTACGGTGGGCTCATCCTCTCCTATCACCTCGATTTGCCGTCCGGCCCGGCGATCATTCTCACGGCGGGCGGCCTGTATCTGCTCTCGCTCCTGCTCGGCACGCGGCAAGGATTGCTGCGGCGCTGGCTGCCGGAACGCCATCTGACGGCTTAGTCATGATGCGGTGCGATAAGAAGGTCACAGGGACTGTCGAAGTTGTCCTGACAATTTAGAGGGAATGGGGCGTTAGCTGGATTTAAGGAAACAGGTCTTTTATGGTGATTATCGCCTTACCGCCTTCTTAAATTTTTGTTATGTTTCAATATATTGCGAGAGCTGGGGCGGTTTAAGTTGGCTTCAAGGCCTCGCCCCTCCGCTTCCTGCATGGGTCCCATGCCGTCTCCTCACACAAAATACCCTTGCCGAATGCGGAAAGCTTGGCTATGTTGCATTGCATCATCGTTATCGATGATTTGTCCGCTCTGCGGACGTTTCCTCCCTAAACTCGGGCTGCGCTTGTCGCAGCCCCTTTTTTTTGCCTGATAAAATAAAGGCTTACGTGTCGTCGCGCTTGGGGGGAGCCCGGTCGGGCAGGGGCGAATCATCGTCGAACAGAATGCGATTGGCCGCCCCGTCCATATCCTCATATTGCCCCGAGCGCAGCGACCAGAGAAACGCTGCAAGCGCACCGCCACCGAGCAGCAGGCTCACCGGGATGAGATACACTAGAACGTCCACGTCAGTCTCCGTCGCGCCAACCGGAAGCTATTGGCGATGACCAACAGCGAGGAAGAGGACATCGCCGCCGCCGCAATCAGCGGCGTCACCAGCCCGGCAATCGCCAAGGGCACCGCCAGCAGATTATAGACCAGCGCGATAATCAGATTTTCTGTGGCGAGCCGCTGCGCCACCCGCCCGGTATCGAGCGCCAGCAGCACGGGGCTGAGTTTTTCGCCCTGGAACACGAGATCCGCCGCCGTTTGCGCAATATCTGCGGCGCTGGTCGGCGACATCGAAACATTGGCCGCCGCCAGCGCGGGCGCATCGTTGAGCCCGTCGCC
>NZ_LAJY01000385.1 GCF_000963705.1 Elstera litoralis
GCCGATCGCGATGGCGAATTGTTGGATCGCGGCCCGGTTGTTACTGTCATGGGTCACGTCGATCACGGCAAAACCTCGTTGCTCGATGCTTTGCGCTTTACCGATGTCGCAGGGCGCGAAGCCGGGGGCATCACGCAGCATATTGGTGCCTATCAGGTGAAGCTCGCCAGTGGCGCGAACATCACTTTCATCGATACGCCGGGCCATGAAGCCTTTACCGAAATGCGCGCACGCGGGGCAAATGTCACCGATATCGTCGTGCTGGTGGTGGCGGCGGACGACGGCATCATGCCGCAAACCGTTGAAGCCATTCGCCACGCCAAAGCGGCGGGCGTGCCCATCGTGGTGGCGATCAATAAGATCGATAAGCCCTCGGCCAATGTGGCCAAGGTGCATAACGAGCTGTTGCAGCATGAACTGGTCGTGGAAGCTTTGGGCGGCGATGTGATTGCGATTGAAGTGTCGGCGAAAGCCCGAACCAATCTCGATAAGCTCGAAGAAGCCATTCTGCTCCAGGCCGAAATCCTGGAACTGAAGGCCAATCCGAACCGCCCGGCCGAAGGCATCATCGTGGAAGCCAAGCTCGATCGCGGTCGCGGTCCGGTGGCAACCTGCCTTATCCAGCGCGGAACGTTGCGCGTTGGCGATATCTTCGTCGCCGGGTCGGAATGGGGCCGCGTTCGCGCTCTCGTCAATGACAAGGGCGAGCAGGTTAAGGAAGCCGGGCCGTCGGTTCCGGTCGAAGTGCTCGGTCTGCAAGGCACGCCGATGGCGGGCGATGAAATGGTCGTGGTCGATTCCGACGCCCGCGCCCGCGACGTTGTGCAATATCGTCAGCAGCGTCGCCGCGATGCCGATGCCAAGCGCGGGGCGCGCGGTACGGTCGAACAGATGCTGTCGCAGATTGCGGCGGGTGAAGCCAAAGAACTGCCGATTGTTATTAAGTCGGACGTACAAGGCTCGCTCGAAGCCATCATCGCCTCGATCGGTCGTCTCTCGACGGCGGAAGTTACGACGCGGATTCTCTCGTCCGGCGTCGGCGCGATTTCGGAAAGCGATGTGACCTTGGCCCGCGCTTCGGGGGCGATGATTATCGCTTTCAACGTGCGCGCCAATGCCCAAGCCCGCGAATTGGCCCGCCGCGACAATGTCGAGATCCGCTACTACTCGATCATCTACAATGTGGTCGATGACGTAAAAGCGGCGCTCTCGGGCATGCTCGCGCCGGAAATGCGCGAAAACTTCCTGGCTACGCCGAAATCCGCGAAGTCTTCCAGCTTACCAAGTCGGGCAGCGTTGCGGGTTGCATGATTACCGAAGGTCTGGTGAAGCGCGGCAACAAGGTTCGCCTGCTGCGCGACAATGTGGTTATCCACGAAGGCACGCTGAAAACGCTCCGCCGCTTCAAGGAAGAAGTGAAGGAAGTGAGACAGGGCTTCGAATGCGGTATGGCCTTCGATAATTACAATGATCTTAAGATCGGCGACATGATCGAATGCTTCGAAATCGTCGAAGAAGCCCGCACGCTCTAGCGCGCACAGTGGTTTGAAACGGGATCAAGGGGAGGCGAAAGCCTCCCCTTTTTTCGTGTCCCGGCGGCTGGCGCGAGTATTGCTTGACCGACTGGTCAGGTTGGGCGTTTGCCGCCGCCCTATTCCTCGCACCCCGTTAGGCAAGAGGAGCGGAACGATGAAAATTGGTCAGAAAGTTGTGGGCGTCGTCGTCTTCCTGTGCGTGCTGATCGGCGGCATGGTTGGGCTTGCCGTGGCCACGCTCAGCGACGCGACCGACCGCTTTGAAGTCGTGTCCCAGGCGACCCAGCAGGTTTATTCGGCGGGCCGGGCCACGTCGCACCTGCTCTCCTTCGCGCGCACGGTGGAGTATATGCCGTTGGATTTGCAAAGCGGCGACCGGGCGGCCTTCGAAGCGGCAGCTTCCGACGAATTGGGGCGGCTGCGCGAGCGGCTGGAACAGTTGGAGCGCAATGCGGCGGACCCCGACGATAGAACCGCCGTTACCGAGTTTCGCGAGCGTCTCGATGTGTATGAAAAAGCCTATTTATCGATCATCACTCTGACTAAAGACGGGGCAACCGAAGGCCGGGCGCAAGCGCAGGAAGCGGTAATGGCGCAACGGCGCGTGGTGGCGGCGCTGCGGCGCAAGATGACTGAGATCGAAGACCGTAATAATAAGATCGTCAACGCCTCGAAAACCGATTTCCGCGTCTATGCCGGCGAGGCCGACACGGCGCTGAAAGGCTTCGGCATCGCCGGGATGGCGCTCGGGCTGCTCGGCTCGCTACTCGTCGCCCGGCGCGGCATTACCGGCCCGCTGGCGCGGATCACCGATGCGATGGGCCGCGTGGCCGGGGGCGATCTGACCCTCGAAATCCCTGGCCTGAAGCGGCGCGACGAGTTGGGGCGGCTGGCCGACGCGCTCAATCGCTTTAAAGCGCAGGCCGAAACCAATCTGCGCCTCGAAGCCGACCGCCGCGCGGCGGAAGCGCGCGCGACCGACGACAAGCGCCGCGCTATGCTGGGGCTCGCCGAACAGTTCGAGCAGAGCATCGGCGCATTGGTGCGCGAAACGCTGGAAGCGTCGGAAGGCTTAGGCCAGCGCGCGCAGGCCCTATCGCAAACGGCGGAAAGCGCGGCGCGGCAGGCGTCGGAAGCCGCATCGGCGGTCGATCAAACCACCAGCAATGTGCAAACGGTGGCGACGGCCACTGAAGAGCTGAGCTGCTCGATTTCCGAAATCACGCGGCAGGCCAGTCAATCGGTCATTCTGGCGGAAGAGGGCGTGCAAGCGGCGACCGCGACCAGTGAAACGATTGGCACTTTGGCCGAAACCACGGGCCGTATCGGCCATGTCGTTCGGCTGATCCAAGAGATTGCCGAGCAAACCAATCTGCTGGCGCTGAATGCAACCATCGAAGCCGCGCGCGCGGGCGATGCGGGCCGGGGCTTTGCGGTGGTTGCCGGGGAGGTGAAAAGCCTCGCCAGCCAAACCGCGCGGGCGACCAGCGAAATCCAAACTCAAATCGCCGCCATTCAAGCCGAAACCGGCTCCGCCGTGGCGATGGTGACGCAAATCTCCGACGTGATCCGGCGCATGAACGACCTCAGCACAACCGTTGCCGCTGCGGTGGGCCAGCAGGGGGCTGCCACCGGCGAGATCGCCCGCAATGTGCAAGAAGCCGCCGCCGGAACCGATATCGTGACGAATAACGTTAACCGCATGCAGGGCGCGGCCAATGATACCGGCTCCGCCGCGCAAGCGGTAAGTTCCGCCGCCGATGGGCTGAGCCGAACCGCGTCGCATCTCGACCAAGCGGTTGCGGTGTTTTTATCGTCCATTCGCGCGGCATAAGCGCTTTTTTCGGCGGCAATCCCAGCGACGAAGATACATATGTCTAACAAATTTGACCCATCTCCGGCATCGGGGAGGGGTCTTTTTGTCTGTATGATTTCTGGAATTTCCCGAGAAGACACTGTGTATACTCTTGAGGGGCGATGCGCAGTTTATGTCGATGCGCGTGGGTAGGCGATTGAATTAATTGA
>NZ_LAJY01000386.1 GCF_000963705.1 Elstera litoralis
CTTGATATTGCCCGCTATACTGCCAAAATTATGCGGCAGGACATGGCTGCATTTGATCGTGACGCGGCACATTACACGCAGTCGCTCGGTTGTTGGCATGGCTTCATTGGTCAACAAAAGCTGATTGCCATTAAAAAGCACTTCGGCTCCACCCAAGGCCGTTATCTCTACCTCTCGGGTTGGATGATTGCGGCGCTGCGGTCTGACTTCGGCCCGCTGCCTGACCAATCGATGCACGAGAAGACCAGCGTTCCCGCGCTTATCGAAGAACTCTACACCTTCTTGCGGCAAGCCGATGCCCGCGAACTCGGCATGATCTTCCGGGACCTTGATGCGGCGCGGGCAGCCGGCGACGAGGTTCGTCAGCGGAAGGTGCAGCAGTCCATCGACAATTATCAAACCCATGTTGTGCCGATCATCGCCGATATCGATGCCGGTTTCGGTAATGCCGAGGCGACTTATCTTCTGGCCAAGAAGATGATCGAAGCGGGGGCTTGCGCGCTTCAAATCGAAAATCAGGTATCCGACGAAAAGCAATGCGGCCATCAGGACGGCAAGGTCACTGTGCCCCATGAGGATTTCATCGCCAAGATCCGCGCCATTCGCTATGCCTTCCTCGAACTCGGTGTGGAAGATGGCATCATCGTCGCGCGCACCGACTCGCTCGGCGCGGGCCTGACCAAGCAGATCGCTGTGAGCCATAAGCCGGGCGATATTGGCGACCTCTACAATTCCTACCTCGATTGCGACGAGGTCGATGCGGCGACCAGCCAGAATGGCGACGTTATCCTCGTCCGCGACGGCAAGCTGATGCGCCCGAAGCGCCTGCCGTCGAACCTGTTCCAGTTCCGTCCGGGCACGGGCGCGGATCGTTGCGTGCTTGATTGCATCCATGCGCTTCAGCACGGGGCCGATCTGCTGTGGATCGAAACCGAAAAGCCACATATCGAGCAAATCGCGGGCATGGTGGACCGGGTCCGGGAAGTCATCCCGAACGCCAAGCTGGTCTATAATAATTCACCGTCGTTCAACTGGACGCTGAACTTCCGTCAACAGGTTTACGACGCCTGGAAGGAAGCGGGCAAAGATGTTGCCGCCTATGACCGGGCGAAACTGATGAGCGTCGATTATGATACGACCGAATTGGGCATTGAGGCTGATGAGCGGATCCGGACGTTCCAACGCGATGCCTCGCAGCGCGCCGGTATCTTCCATCATCTGATTACCCTGCCGACCTACCATACGGCGGCGCTGTCGACCGATAATCTCGCCAAGGAATATTTCGGCGAGCAGGGGATGCTCGGGTATGTCGCCAATGTGCAGCGCAAGGAAATCCGCGAAGGCATCGCCTGCGTTAAGCATCAGAACATGTCCGGTTCCGACCTGGGCGACGACCATAAGGAATACTTCTCGCGCGAAGCCGCGCTGAAGGCCGGGGGCGCCCATAATACGATGAACCAGTTCGCAGCGGTCTAACCGAACTGCCGGTTACTATCGGTGCGCGCAGAGGATGCGCGCACCGAATTGATTCGGGGGATCATCCTATGCGGGTGTCAGCCGCCGCCGCCAAAACTCGGCCTCCGGCCACCGGGTTTCCGCACCATAGTGGCGGGCGAGGGCGGCGCGGTAGTGGGTGAATTCGCCTTGCACGAGCGCTTCATAGCGGGCGCGGGCGGTCTCGGCCTTGCCGTTCAGACTGTCGAGCGCGCAATAGGCGGCGAAGCAGCCGGAGCGCAGGGCTTTGGCGATACCTTGCGAGGAGAGGGGTTCGAAGGCGTAGGCGGCATCCCCCGCCGCAACCCAACCGGGACCGGCGAGCGGGGAAATCAGAGTGGAGGCGGCGGAACAGGTGTGCGTGCCGAGCAGCACTGCGCCCTGGCCTAATCCTGGGCCGATCAGCTTGGTTCGGCTCACGCGCGCGGCCCAGTCCGGCATATTTTGAAAACTCTGGCGCAGCAGATCGCGTCGGTGAGGAAGCCGATCGTGCGCCCGCCGCCGGGGGTGGTGGCGGCGTACCACCAGCCGTCCGCGCTGGCTTCCAGCAGAAATCGCCGGTCGCCAGGTGTCTCTTCCCGATAAAAGGCAAGATGGGCAGCTAACCTGTCGGCGCTGCGGGGGTTGGCCCCGACTGCGCCGAGGAAGCCGCGCTGCCGCCCGGTTGCCCAGATCACGAAGCGCGCCACCACCGGC
>NZ_LAJY01000387.1 GCF_000963705.1 Elstera litoralis
TCGAGATCAAATCGATCTTTTTCAGAACGAGATCTTTAAACGTCTGCGTCGCGCCAAGCTCCATCGCTTTCAGCAAATGCTCTTTTGCGATTTTAACGGCTTCTTGCTTTTTGCCCTCAAGACGCTGCAAGGCAAATTCGCGCGCTTGCTCCAAGGATGAATCGACCAATTTGACATTGGCATCGAGGGAAATAGACTTAATCGCTTCGCTGACTTTGATGAAATACTCGCGGGCGATGGCTTTATCTTGCAACTGCCCCCGGACATTGCGCACGATCCGATCAACCTCGGCAACGCGCCCCGTGGCCGCAGCAACACGCGCGCGATCGACATCAATATCGATGCGCTGCATTTTGCTTTCCACCATTTTCCGCTGAATTTCGCGGTCTTTTGTCGGAATACATGGGTTATCGCCAAAAAGTTGGGGCGCGCATAGGTCGCATATCCCTGGTGAGGTTTACGCGATTCGTCGCACTATCTCGTTACTGTAGCAAAAAACCAAGCGGAAACAAAATTTACCGCAACATGTTTCCGCCCTTCTCTGTCATACACGGCGATGGCCGCCGACTGTGTTGCAAAAGATATATAGGTTAACGACGGATATTCTCCAAATCGTCCCCCGGCATCCTCCTATTCAGCGGCGGCGTTCAGGGCCTCCATCGAAGCTTTACGCTGCTTAAGCCGAGCACCGACATCAACGATAGCCGCTATCGCGGGGACGAGTTCCTGCCCAAGATCGGTCAGCGCGTAATCGACCGACGGCGGCGAGGTCGGCATGACCGTGCGCGTGACGAGGCCGTTTTCCTCCATATCTCGCAGCCTTTGCGTCAGCACCTTGGCCGAGATCGCCGGAATATCGGCGCGCAACTCGCTAAACCGGCGCGGACCGCCACTTAGATACCAGATGACATTGGGCGTCCACGCGCCGCCGATCAGCGACATACAGGCGAACAGCGGGCAGCTTGGCAGGGGGGCTGGCGACTGATTTTTGCGGCGTTTCAAGGGCATAGGCCAAACTCGCGTTACCAATTGGATACTAGAAAACCATCATAACCAAAGGTTCTCTAGTTTCAAAAAGTAATCGATGCGCTATCCAAGCGTCGGTCTCCCCTTATCTGAAAGGACCGACGACAATGAAGCTCTACTATTCCCCCGGCGCTTGCTCGCTTGCCTCCCACATCATTCTGCACGAAGTGGGAAAGCCGTTCGCAGCCGAGCGGGTTGATCTTGCAACGAAGACTACCGCAAGCGGCGCGGCTTTCGGCAGCATTACCCCGAAATCCCAAGTCCCCGCCCTGCAACTGCCGAGCGGCGATGTGCTAACCGAAGGCGCGGCGATCCTTCAGTTTATTGCCGATAGTGCGGCGGCGACCACGCTCGCCCCGCCGGTGGGCACGCTCGCCCGCGCCCGGGTTCAGGAACTGCTGAACTTTACCGCCTCCGAACTTCATAAAGCCTTCGGCCCCCTCTTCTCGGCAACCGCCTCCCAAGCGGCTAAGGACGCCGCGCCCGCCGCCATCGGCAAATGTTTCGACTGGCTCGAAGCTCTGCTGAGCGATGGCCGGGAGTATCTTACCGGCCCTCAGTTCACCGTCGCCGACGCTTACGCCTTCGTTGTCGCGGGCTGGGCGGGCCCGACTGGGATCGGGCTTTCGCGGTGGCCGCAGCTTGAGGCCTTCGTTGCGCGCGTAAAGGCCCGGAGTAGCGTAAAGGCCGCACTACAGGCCGAAGCGCTTGCCGCATGAGCGACCTTTTTCAAGAAATCGTCCCCGTGCTGAATACCTATTTCGATGGGCTCTATTTCAGCGATACCGCGCGGCTGCGGCAGGTCTTCCACCCGCGTGCCCAATATGTTTGCGCGTCCGATGGCACCCTGCTCTACCGAACGATGGACGAATATTTCCCCATCGTCGCCGTCCGCCCCGCCCCCGCCAGCCGGGGGGAGCCGCGCCGCGACCGCATCGCCTCGATTGCTTTCGCCGGGCCGGTGACGGCAATCGCGACGGTGAACTGCGCCATCGGTGCAAAATATTTCACCGATCTGCTGACCCTGATTAAGCTCGACGGGCGCTGGCAGATCATCTCCAAAGTCTTTCACGCCGAAGACCAGGCCGCTTAATCCGGAAGGAAGCTCCCATGCCCTACGTCAATATCAAGATCACCAAGGAAGGCGCGACCGCCGACCAAAAGGCCGCCCTCATCAAAGGCGTCACCGATTTGCTGGTAACAGTGCTCAATAAAAACCCCGCGACCACCTTCGTCGTGATCGATGAGGTCGAGATGGAACATTGGGGTATCGGCGGGCTTCCCGTGGAGGAATACCGCAAGAAGCTGAAAGCGGAGAAAAGTTAGGCGCGTCAGCGCCGCTGATCCGTTTAGTTTTGTCAGCGCCGCTGGTAGTTTAGTCCTGTCAGCGGCGCTGACGGCGGGCGTTCTCGGACACTTCGAGCAGCGCCCGCGCGCACATTACCTCGTCGGGCAGGGCGGAGCTTTTGCACTGGGCTTCCGCCTCCATTAGCCGCCCCAGCGCCGCCGTGGCGCGCGGTAAGGGCCAGAAGCGGGCTTGCCGCGACAGGCGCTCGGCATCGCGCTTGAAGGCGGGTGGGCGTAAGGCCCCGATGGCGGCATCGGCGCTCTTGCCCCCCGCCACCTGGGCGGCCACCAAATGCAGCCGCTGCATCTGCCGAATCATCATGCGCATGATCCCTACGGGCGACTCGCCGTCCATCATCGCCCGGCGGAAGGCGAGATCGAGCGCCTCGGTGCGCCCGTCGAGCGCCGCCTGGATCACGTCATCCAACGATTGCACCGCGCTATCGCCGACCGAGCCCTGCGCATCCGCCAGCGTCACCCGCGTTTGGCCGTGCAGATACAGTGTGAGCTTATCGAGTTCCGACCGGCTCATCATGCGGTCGCCGCCTAAATGCTGCGTGAGATAAGCGAGCGCATCCGGCTCCGGGGTTAGCCCGGCTTTGCGCAAAGTCTCGTTGATGACCTGCCCAAGATCGGCCCCGCTATCGTGATAGCAAGGAACGGCCACCGCCGCCGCGTGGCTTTCGCATAGGCTGCGCAGGGAGGATTTGGCCGCAAGATCCCCCGCCTCAATGGCAATCACCGCGTCGCCCGGCAGACCTTCTAGAAAGCCTTTCAGAATGGCCGTCAGCCGGAGTCGCTGGCATCGCGCAGCCAAATC
>NZ_LAJY01000388.1 GCF_000963705.1 Elstera litoralis
CTCAAGGCGTTYCCCTGAATAGGGCGTTTTTGAAATGAAGCGATCTTGTTCTAGGACAAATGACAATAGGAACCTCGGATAGTGACCACGAGTGATAGTGATGAAGGCGCCCGTCATCGCCGGACTGTAATCGTATCGGGGCGGCGGACGAGTATCAGCGTTGAAGTAGCCATTTGGGACGCGCTGACAGATGTTTGCAAGCGCGAGGAATGCACCCTCTCGGATCTCTTGACACTCGTCGATCAGCGTCGATTGGGGGCTAGTCTTGCCTCGGCCATTCGGGTTTTCTCGATTTTTTATTTTCGGGCGCTGGCAGGGCTGGGATCAACCGTGCCGCGCGCCGTGACGGGTTTGGCCGAAGCGCCCGCGCCTTTCGAAATCCCAACGACGGGTTTCCAGGGAATCGCGCCGCCGGTGGCGGGCGGGATTTCGTTGTTGGACCCGGTCTTGGAGGCGTTCGAAGCCAATCGCCGCGCGCGTCTGCAAGCGCTGGCCGAGGGCGAGGATGCGGAGGATACGGGGAACGACTAAGGTTAAGATGGGCCTGCAATCCCCTGTAGCGCCTCATGAAATCACGAAAGACCCACTTTGTTCCGATTGACGCCAAGCCGAGTATGACTTAGAAAAGTCAGTAGGTTATAGCGGAGTCTTGCTGCTTCATCGCAGCACAGAGGCCAGGGGTGATGTTTATGACGCTGGACCGGCGGCAGTTTTTGAAGCAGGCAATGCTTATCGGCGGGTCGGTGCTGATGGCCGAGGAGGCGTTTGCTCAGGCCGCCCAGCAACTGCTGACCAAAGCGTCGGCGGGCAAGAGCGCCGGGAACACCGCCCCGAAACCGGCGGTTATTCCGAAAAAAATCGTCGCGATCGATGCGGGCCACGGCGGTAAAGACCCGGGTGCGATTGGCGCGCACGGCACTTACGAAAAGCTCATTACGTTTGCCGTGGCGCGGGAACTCGCCCGCCAGCTTGAGGCGACGGGGCGCTATACGCCGATTCTCACGCGCCGGAACGATAGTTTTGTCGCGCTGGGGCAGCGGGTTTCCCTAGCGCGCAAGGCCAAATCGACGCTGTTTCTGTCGCTGCACGCCGATTCGATCCCGAATAACCCCGATGCGCGCGGTTTTTCGGTCTATACCCTGTCGGACAAAGCCTCGGATAATATGACCGCAGCCCTTGCTGACCGCGAGAATGCCGCCGATTTCGTTGGGGGGCTCGACCTGTCGCACCATTCGCGGCAGGTGAAAACCATTTTGCTCGACCTGATGCACCGCGAGACGACGAATAATTCGCTGGCGCTGGCCCATGCTACTTTGGCGAAAATGACCCCGGCCTTCCCGCCGCTGCAAAAGCCGCATCGGCAGGCGAATTTCGCCGTTTTACGCTCGCCCGACATTCCCTCCATCCTCGTGGAAATGGGGTTTCTCTCCAACCGCGACGATGAAAAAGCCCTGCGCGAGGACGCGTATCAGCGCAAACTCGCGAGTCGCCTAACCTCTGCCGTGGATGCTTTCTTCGCCGTCTAAGCGCGCGTTTAAAAATTGCGCAAAAAGATGAAGGTTTTCGGCGCGCGAGAGGTGCAAGACGCCGACCCGTTTCCTAAGTATAGTGCGCAGCGGCGGTTTGATCCGTCGGCACGGGCGTATGATAAGGGAGTGGGAACGGGTGAGGATCTTGCGTCACGGGCTAGCGATTTTCCTGGCCGCTCTCGTAGCCATTGCCCAACCTCTTCCGGCTTTGGTCGGCGCGCGGGCCATTGCCACCGCCCTCACGGTCGCCGCTCCCACCACTCTGGCGCTGTTGAGCCCGGACGCCGAGGCGCGCAGCCGCAGCAGCGGCGGCTATTCGCGCTCTAGCGGCAGCAGTTCGCGCACGCCCTCGTTTTCCGGCAGTGGCAGTTCGTCGGGCGGTTACAGCCGCCCCAGTGCGACCCCGAGTCCGCCGAGCCGCACGCCCTCGCTCTCCTCCAGCGACCGCGACGCCTCGCGGGCCGCGTCGCGCCAAGGGCTCTCGGATTTCCAGGCGAAACAGGCCCCTGCTGCCCCCCGAAGCGGCACCGGGAGCGTGCCGAATGCTGGGAGCGGCCCTTTCTCATCGAACAGCGGTGGCAGTTATACGACCGGCAGCGGTCTGCGCATTCCGCGCCAAACCCCCGCCTATCAGCAGTATACGCCGCCGTCCTACGCCGGGCCGTCGCGCTTCGGCATGATGGATGCGGCCATGCTGTTCTTCATGATGAACTCGCTCAGCACGCCCAGTCACGCCGCGTTCTTCCACAATCGTGCCCAAGACCCGAACTATCTCGCCTGGCGGGCGGAAGCCGATAAGCTCGCGCAGACCGACCCGGAGATGAAGGCCAAGCTGGCGGAAGTGGATCGGTCGATTGCCGCCCAAGCGGGCAAGCCGCGCGATCCCAACTATCTGCCGCCCGATGTGGTTGCGGACGAAAGCTCGGGTTTCGGCTGGGGCTGGGTGATCGTGCTGCTCGTCGTGGGCGGTGCCGTCTATTGGTTTATCCTGCGGCGGCGCAATAAGCCTGCCGCATCTGCGGAGAGCGATATGGGATCGACGCCTTTCGGCCTGGGCAAAAGCATTCTTCAGAATAAAATGTCCGGCAAAACCCCGTACCGGCCCGATTATTTGCGCTTGGGCATGGGGCTGACGCTCGACCCGTCCGCCTTCATTCTGTTGGGGCCGACCTCGCCGGTGCCGCGCCCGGCCAATGGCGGCGGCGTGGCAAGCGTAACGGCGATCAGCATGCTCGCGGGCGAAAAGGACAGCGCGACCGCGCCGACGCGCGCGTGGCTCACCATCGGCGAGCAAAGCTTCGTGGAAGTGGCGCTCTCGGCCCAGGGGCAGCCTGAGAATGCGCGCTATTTCGCGAAGATCGACGAAGTTTTCCCGGCGGATGCCGACGAATGGGCCTTTTGGCTGGCCGAGGAAGACGGGATGATCGGCTGGCCCGAGTTCCAAACCAAAGCAGGCCATACTTATGCGCGCCAATGGCTCCCCGGCGAGCGCCGCATTGCGCCGCGCCGCCTGTTGGAGACGCGCGAAACCCCCGATGGCGTCATGGAGCGCACCGTTGCCGCCATGCTCTACGCCCGCGATACCGGCCTGAAAAGCCCGGCGCCGGAGGCCGAATATCTGCTGGTCTTCGTTTCGGAAACGCCCGATGAAGCCTGGGTGGAACTCTACCTTGGTATCGATTTGCCCCTCTCAAGCTTGGGACTTGCCTAATGACCGATATTCTCGCCGGGCTCGCCACGGGCCTGCCGCTCTTGGTGATGCATTTTCTCGTCACTGCCGTTTTGCTGGTCGTCGGCGTCGGGCTGCACGCGCTGCTGACGCCGATGAAGGAGCGCGAACTGGTGGCTGCGGGCAATAGCGCCGCCGCCGTCAGCCTTTCCGCCGCAACCTTGGGCCTCGCGCTGCCACTGGCGGCGACCCTCGCCACGGCTCAAAGCGTGCTCGATATTCTCATTTGGGGCGCGATTGGCGTTGCCGTTCAGGTCGCCATCTTCACGATTGCCCGCCTGATTGCCCCGTCGCTGCCCAGCCGGATCGAAAAGGGCGATATGGCGGCGGCGATTACGCTCGCGGGCTGGCAATTGGCCATCGGTCTCTTAAACGCCGCCGCCTTGGTCGGCTAATTCACTCAGGGGAAGCAACCATGTTCGCCTTTATTAAAAATCTGTTGGGCGTGAAGGCCGATCAAGCGATTAAAACCGGCGTCGAAGCCTTGGTTCGCTGGGACCCGAAGGCCGCAACCGAGGCCGAGTTGCGCACGATGGAACAGCATCTCGACCAATTGGGCCGCGAAGTGGCGCAAGCGCGCATCGCCCTCGATAAGGAAGAGAAAGAGGCCGATGCTATCGTCGCCCTCTATAATCAGCGCCTCGCCGCCGCCGAACATTTGGGCGCGCAGGCCGCTGCCGAAACCGATCCGGCCAAAAAAGCCGCCGTCGAGAAAAGCCTCACCACTCTGCTCGATATGCTCGAACAAATGAGCCCCGATATCGAACGGGAAAAGCAGGATGCGGTCGATGCCGAAGAGTTTCTGCGCATGCTGGAACAGACCTACGCCGATGCCGGCAGCAAACTGCGCAACGCCCGCGCCGATCTGGAACGCGCTCAGCGCGATCTGAGCCGCGCCGAACAGCAGCGCGCCGTCGCCGACCGTCAGGCGGAAGCCGCCCGACGGGCCGCCGGTCTCGCCAGCACCACCGATGGTCTCGGCACCGCGCTAAAAGCCATGAAGGAAAGCGCCGAGAAAGAAAAGGTTTCGGCGGAAGCGCAGCTCGCCAAGGCAAAGCTGCTCTCGCTTGGCAAGCCGGAAAAAAGAAGACGCGAATATCGCGGCGGCTTTGGCTGCGGCGAGCGGGCGCGCTCCGGCGGGTCAGGTCGATGCCAATGCGCGGCTTGCGGCCCTGCGCGGCGTGCAGAAGGCGCTGCCATCGGGGTAAGGAGGCGCTGTTTCGTCGGGGACGCCGTCCCCCTCGATGCGCTTTGCGCGTCAAACGCGCAGGGACCCTGGACAAGGGGCTTGCCCCTTGTCGATCCCTCTACTTGAAGCGCAGTCCCGTAAATCGGGATTTCTAAGGGGCCGTAGCCCCTTAGATGGGGCGCGGGGCAAAGCCCCGCATCCTTACTCTTTCGGCGCGGTCCAAGGCTTTGCCTGCGGGGCGGGCGGCGGGGCGACGAAATTGGCGGGCAGGGCTTTCGGGCGGGTGCCGAAGCTATCGATGCAGGTTTTCTTGATGCCGGAATCGTCGATGGTGCCGCATTCCACCTTTTCGCGGATTTCGCGGAACCAGGGGCTGTTATTGATGAGCGCGGTATAGCGCTTTTCGGCGGCGGGGTTGCTCGGCGGGCCGTCCGGGCGGGCGTCGCTATCGGGAACGGCGAGCGCGGCGGGAACCGGCTTTACGGCGGGCGGCGTTGCGGGCTTCATCGGCACGATCACGGCGGCGGGTTGCATGCGCACGGCGGGGCGCGGCTGGGCTTCCAGCACATCGGCCCCGAC
The DNA here is from genome assembly GCF_000963705.1 of Elstera litoralis. Classification (GTDB taxonomy): domain Bacteria; phylum Pseudomonadota; class Alphaproteobacteria; order Elsterales; family Elsteraceae; genus Elstera; species Elstera litoralis. Next base: position 5,027 of record NZ_LAJY01000388.1, read on the forward strand.
CCAATTGAAGCCGAAGGCAAAGCCGGTGGACAGGCCGAGCACGAGGCCCCCGGTGATAATTCCTAACGCGCGCATCGGTCCGTCTCCCGTCTGGATCAGGCCCTAGTTTATCGGCGTCCTGGGATCGACTCCAGCGTGTATGACGCGATTGGGGTGGATTCTCCCACAACCCCGCCAAGGTTTGACAAGGCTTGGCCGATCTTTCATTCTGAAAACCAGAAGGAGAGCGCCCGATGAGCACCTTGAATATCTCAATGCCCGAGGCGATGCGGGAGTATATCGAAACCCAAGCCACGCGCGGCAATTACTCGGCCAGCGAATATGTGCGGCATTTGATCCGGGAAGATCAAAAGCGCCAGTCGGAGGACGAACGCAAGCTGCTGTGGGAATATCTCGCCCTCTGTGCGCAGGAACTCGATGAGGGGTTGGGCCGCGAGGTGACGCTAGAGGAGATTCTATCGGAGGGGCGGGCGCGGCGACGCCAGGAAGCCTCGTAACATGGCGCGGGTCATCGTCTCGCCTGAAGCGCGAAATACTCTCAAAAACATAGAATATTACTCAACCCAAAACTGGGGGGAGGCGCGTGCGATTGCCTATCTCCGTCAGATGTTTCACGCCTTCGATCTGCTGGCCGAAAACCCCGAGCTGGGCCGCTATCGCGCCGATCTGCCGCCGCCCTATCTGGCCTATTCGGTCGGCAGTCATTTAATCGTTTACCGCTACGATCAACCCTCCGATCAGGTGCAGCTTCTCTCGCTGTTGCACCCGGCGATGGATATTGCCACTCAAGTACGCGACCTGCTGACCCGGCGGCTGGCGCAGAAGCGCACCCCCTAAACGAGAGACCCCATGCCGCTCCACATAAAAACCCCGCTTCTCGCCTCTTCCGCGCTTAGCCTCGCGGCGGGCCGCTCGATTGCTTTGAAGATGGAAGCCCTGCAACCCTCCGGCTCGTTCAAGCTGCGCGGTATCGGCCATGCCTGCGAACATTATAAGGCGCGGGGCGCCCAGCGGTTTATCTCCTCGTCGGGCGGGAATGCCGGGCTCGCGGTGGCCTATGCCGGGCGGGCGCTGGCGGTTCCGGTGACGGTGGTCGTGCCGGAGACTACGCCCCTGCGGGCGCGTCAGCTTCTCGATTTGGAGGGGGCAGAGGTCATTGTTCACGGTGCCTCGTGGCAGGAGGCGAATGAACGGGCGCAATCGATGATCGGCACGGCAGACGCCTTCATTCACCCGTTCGATAATCCGCTGTTGTGGGAGGGCCACGCCAGTATGATCGATGAGGTGGCCGAAAGCGGCGCGCGCCCCGATGCGGTCGTTCTCACGGTCGGCGGCGGCGGGCTCTTGTCCGGGGTCGTTGAGGGCTTGCAGCGGAACGGCTGGGGCGACGTGCCCGTGGTGGCGGTCGAGACCCGCGGGGCAGCGTCTCTTGGCGCGGCGGCGGCAGCGGGCGAGCGCGTGACCCTGGACGCCATTACAACGATCGCGACCTCGCTCGGCGCGAAACAAATCTGCGCGCGGGCGTTCGCGCTTTTGGGGCAGCATCCTATTCGGCCCGTTCAGGTCTCCGACGCCGAAGCCCTGGACGCCTGCGCGCGGTTTCTCGACGATCACCGGGTTTTGGTAGAACCCGCCTGCGGGGCCAGCCTCGCCCTCGCTTATGGCGCAGCGAATATTCTTGCGCCGTTTAACACCGTTCTGATGATCGTGTGCGGCGGCAGTACGATGAGCCTCGCGCAAATGCAGGATTGGCAGCAGCGCGCCTCATAGGAAATTATACGGGTCGATATCCACGACCAGCTTTACTGGCTTCGGTAACTCGACCCGGCTGATCCAATCGCGGATCAAGCCCTGCGCCAGCTTCTCGCGCGGGGTTTTAATCAGGAAGCGCCAGCGGTAGAGGCCGCGCAGCATGAACAGCGGCGCGGGGGCGGGGCCGAGAATGGTGACATCCGGCGCGTGCGGTGCGGCCCGGCTCAGGCGGCGGGCGG
>NZ_LAJY01000389.1 GCF_000963705.1 Elstera litoralis
GCTTATGAGACGATGGGCGGGGCCGATGCGCTGGTTATCATCACCGAATGGAACGAATTCCGCGCGCTCGACTTAAAACGGGTGAAGAGCTTGCTGAAAAGCCCGGTTCTCGTCGATCTGCGCAATGTCTACGAGCCGGATATGATGGCAACTGCCGGGTTCGATTATACCTGCGTCGGGCGCGTGTCGCTTCCGGCGGTACAATAACTTTTAAGGACGATCTGCCATGAGCGGCCACCGCTTCGAGCCTACCATTCTGCGGGAATATGATATTCGCGGTATCGTCGGCAAAACCCTTTCGGGGGCGGACGCGCAGGCACTCGGGCAGGCGTTCGGCTCCTATGTGATCGAGCAAAGCGGCAAAGCGGCACCGCGCATTGCCGTGGGCTATGATGGCCGTCTGAGTTCGCCCGATCTTGAGGCGGCCCTGGTCGATGGCATCATGAGCACCGGCGCGCAGGTGACGCGCGTCGGCCTCGGCCCGACGCCGATGCTCTATTACGCCACTGCCTCGGAAGGGCTGGAAGCCGGGATCATGATTACCGGCTCTCATAATCCGCCCGATTATAACGGTTTCAAAATGATGCTGTTGGGCGGCCCGGTTTATGGAGCGATGATCCAGGAAATTGGCAAGATTGCCGCCGAAGGGCGGTTTAAAAAAGGCGTAGGATCGTCGATTTCGGTCGATCTGATGGATCGTTACGTTTCCCGAATGATCGAAGGGTTCCGGGGCGGCCCGCTGACGGTCGTCTGGGATGCGGGCAATGGTGCTGCGGGGGATGCGATGATCCGCATGACGCGCCGCCTGCCGGGTCGGCATATTTTGCTAAACGAAGTGATCGACGGCACCTTCCCGGCCCATCACCCGGACCCAACTGAAGAAAAGAACCTCGTGCAGTTGAAGGCGGCGGTGGCCGAGCATCAGGCCGACCTCGGTATTGCTTTTGACGGCGACGGCGACCGCATCGGCCTCATCGATGGGCAGGGCCGGGTGCTGTGGGGCGATCAGATTCTCGCGCTGCTGGCGCGGCCCGTGCTAGCCGATCTGCCGGGGGCGACGATCATCGCCGATGTCAAAGCCAGCCAAGTGCTGTTCGACGAAATCGCCCGCCTCGGCGGCACACCGCTAATGGGCGCAACTGGCCATTCGCTGATTAAGAAGCAGATGAAACAGACCGGCGCGCCGCTGGCGGGCGAAATGTCCGGCCATATTTTCTTCGCCGACCGCTATTATGGCTTCGATGATGCCCTGTATGCGGCAGTGCGCGTGCTCGAAACGGTGTCCTGGGCCGGAAAAAGCCTAGCCGCGCTGCGCGACGAGCTGCCGACGCGCCAGAATACGCCGGAACTGCGCTTTCCCTGCGCCGATACGCGCAAATTCGCGGTCGTTACGGAAGTGAAAGAAAGATTGGCGGCGGCAGGCGCGAATGTTTCCACGGTCGATGGCGTGCGCGTGACGACGCCGGATGGTTGGTGGCTGCTGCGCGCCTCCAATACCCAAGACGTGCTGGTCGCCCGCTGCGAGGCGGCCGACGAAGCCGGGCTGGATCGCTTGAAGGCCGCCCTGCTGGACGCGCTCGCGCCCAGCGGAGTTACGCCGCCGCAGTTCTAAGAAAAGCGGCGTTTTTTTCGCAAAAAACATTCCCTAGAGCGCTTTTCTAAAAAAACAGAAGTGCTCTAGGGTGATTTACCGGACGGTCCTAGCCGAGGACATCCACATAAAAGGCAACGCCTTCGTATTTAAAGGTCGGAAGAGTCGCGATGATAGTATCGCGCTCGGATTCGGAGACCGTGAAGAAGTGGGAGTTCGTCGCACTATTATAGAAGCGATAAAGTTCCTCCTGCGGCCCTCGATCACTCGTGAGAGCTTTGAAGCTACTCGACTGATATTCAAAAAGGGGCAAGCTGTTGCGGA
>NZ_LAJY01000039.1 GCF_000963705.1 Elstera litoralis
GAAGGCACGGCGCTTTGGGCGATTGGGGAAGTCGGGATCGATGACCTTAGTACCGAGCCCGATTTTATCTTTCTGCTCTTCGGGCTTCTGCTCTACGTTCTCGGCAGGATCATGGCCGAAGCCGTGCGCGTTTCGGAAGAACAGAAGTTGACGATCTAATGGGGATTATCGTGCATCTCGATGTGATGTTGGCGAAGCGCAAAATGCGCCTCGGCGACCTTGCCGAAAAGATCGATATTTCCATTCAGAATCTCTCGATCCTCAAGACCGGCAAGGCGAAAGCGGTGCGTTTTTCCACCCTTACCGCGCTCTGCCGGGCGCTCGATTGCCAGCCGGGTGACCTACTGGCGTTTGATCCTGACGCGCCCGACGATGTGTCGGAGCCGTCCGACGGGGGCTGACCCGTCCCGCCTTAGCGGAGTTTTTTTGATGTTTTGGAGTATGATCCATGTCCTTGCCACGGCAGCGTCGCGGCGAAATACGCGCGCTTGTTCTGAACCCAGCCCGGTCCCGTCCTTGGCGCGACCGCTTACCCCTCTTGGCGCTGGTGGCGGGGGCGGCGCTGACCCTGTTAGCCCTGCTGGAAAACGCGCACGCCGCGCCGCCGCCGCGCCCGGCGCTGCCCGATCACGCTCAGCCTATGACGGCGGGTGAGTTAAAAATCCTCACGGCCCATCCCGCCACCTATCGCAATCGCGATCCCGCCGATCCGGTGAGCTATACAATCCGTCCGGACGGCAGCCTCACGGTGATGTTGAATCGCGGTAAAGACGCGCTCGATGGGAAATGGAGCCTTGAGGCCGAGCGCTTTTGCATTCGCATCGGCTGGTTCTACAAAAGCTGCTCGGCGGCCTGGCGCGTCGGCGAGGCCAGCTATTTCTTCTGGAGCGACGAGGATGAGGACGAGACCAGTAGCCTCGCCCACAACACCTACGACCGCGTGAATTAACCCCCTCGCATCGAGACTCAAAACATGACGCATTACACGCTCGCTCTGCGCACCGCGCAGAGCGAAACCCAAAACGCTTGCCCAAGATTTGCTCAGCGCGTCCGGCGCGCCGGGGGTTCAGGTCAGTCGTCTGAGCGGCCCAGTTCTGAGCACCGCCGCCGCCGGCCTGTCGGAGATCGCTGGGGCGGAGGGCACGGGGGGCGCGGCGATGCTCCCGACCCATAGTTTTAATGCCGGGTCGCAGATGAAAATGGTCACGGCGGTGATTGTGCTGCAACTGGCGTCCGAGGGGAAACTCGACCTTCAGAAAACCCCCGCCGACTATTTGAGTGCCGCCGAGCTACGCGGTATCGCCAATACTGAAACGGCAACCCTCGAACAGCTTCTCTCGATGCGCTCGGGCATTCCCGATTACTTGAAAGTCGTCGATGCAAACGGCGATCCAAAATTTTGACCGATGTTGTGCAGAACCTCTCCCGCGTGCATGGCACCCAGGAGGCTCTCGCGCTCGTGCGGGGGGTTGCGCCGACGGGTAAGGCGGGTGAGGCGTTTCACTACTCAAATACAAATTTCGAGCTTCTCGGGCGAATCGCCGAAACCGTCACGGGGCAGACACTGGAAGCCCTGTGCCAGAGCCGCGTTTTCGAACCCGCCGGAATGCGCCAGACGACAACGGTCGGCTGGCCGCTGACCGAGAACCAGAGTCACGGCTATCTTGTGACCGGCGATGGCACCTTGTTCGATGCGACCGGCTTGCCCGTCGATATTGGCGGGGATGGTGGGCTGATAACCACGACGGCGGATATGGTCCGCTTCCTCGACGCGCTTTTTACTCAGAAGATTCTCTTGTCCGAGGCCGATCTTGCGCGCATGACCCAGCCGCTGACCACGGTCAACCGTTTCGATGGCGGCAGTCTGACCTTCGGCTTTGGGATGAGCAGTATCCGCACCGGCACGGATGTTTTTCACGGTTTCTCGGGTGGCGAGGCGACCAACCTATCGGCAACGCACTGGTCGGCGGCGACGGGGAGCATTGTGTCGACGATGGAAAACCGGGACCGTGTTCCCGAGGGTAAAACGGCCACCTACGATCTCAACCTGCAAGAGTTGGCGCGATTGGCGCAAACCGGAACGGTGAGCGGACTAACCTTGCTCGACGCAACCGATACGCTGACGATCAGCGATAGCAGCGCCGCCGCGTTGGCCTTGAGGATGGGGACGGACGGCGTAACCCTAGTACAGGGTACGAGTGAAATTCGTTTCGCGGCTCTGCATTCGGATCAGGTGAGCTTTGCCGATGGCTCCCGCCTGCTGATCGGCACGGCGAGCAGCGAAACCCTATCGGGGAGTGCGGGGAACGACCGTTTCGTTGAGAGTGGTGGGCAGGATTGGCTCAGCGGCGGGGCGGGCCAGGACCATCTTAGCCTCGCCGGGGCGCGCGCCGAGTATCAATTGAGCCAAGATGGCGCGGGCGGCTGGCTTCTAAGCAGTGCGGCTGGCACGAGCCGCCTGACAGGGATCGAAACGCTGGATTTCGCGGATCAAACCTATGCCCTGCCGAGCCCGGCGGTGAGCGGGCCGGAAGTTCATCGTTTCTATAATAAGGCTGTGGGGACGCATTTCTGGACGGCATCGGAGAGTGAAATCGCGGCGCTCAAGGCCAAGGGCGGTGGCTTCACCTATGAAGGGCCGGTGTTTCACGCCGCCGGGACCGATGGCACGCTGGATGTTTTCCGGCTGTTTCACGCTAAATCCGGCCGTCATTTCTACACAGCTTCCGCCGACGAGCGGAATGCGGTGCTCGCCAACGGCAAGAGCGGCTACCGCGACGAGGGCGTTGCTTTCAAAGCTTATAGCGGGGATTCCGGCCCGCAGGAGGCCGTGCATCGGCTGTTCCATACGAAGACCGGAACCCATTTCTACACCGATTCCCTCGCGGAAAAGGATGCGCTCTTGCTGGGGCAGAAGGATTTTACCTATGAAGGGATCGCCTTCTGGGTGATGTCTTAACCCGGTCTACCCCATCACGGCTTTGCGCTGGAGCGACACCAACTGGCCGATACCCTGTTTGGCGAGGCGCAGCAGGTCTGCAAACTGCTCTTCGCTGAACGGGTCCTGCTCGGCGGTGCCTTGGATTTCCACCAACCCGCCGCGCCCGGTGAGCACAAAGTTCGCATCGGCCTGGGCGTTGGAGTCTTCGGCATAGTCGAGGTCGAGGACCGCGACGCCATTATACAGGCCACAGGAAATGGCGGCGACTTCCGCCTTCAGCGGTAGCGCGGGAATCGCCTTGCTATCCACCAGTTTGCGCAAAGCGAGGTGCAGGGCGACATAGGCCCCGGTAATGGAGGCCGTGCGCGTGCCGCCATCGGCCTGGATCACGTCGCAGTCGATCTTGATTTGCCGCTCGCCCATTTGGGTGAGATCGGTGACGGCGCGTAAGGAGCGGCCGATCAGGCGTTGGATTTCCTGCGTGCGGCCGCTTTGCTTGCCTTTGGCGGCTTCGCGGTCCATGCGCGAATGGGTGGCGCGTGGCAGCATGCCATATTCGGCCGTCACCCAGCCCTTGCCGGTATTGCGCAGAAACGGCGGCACTTTTTCGTCGATCGATGCAGTACACAGAACATGCGTATCGCCGAAACGCACCATGCAGGAGCCTTCCGCATATTTAGCGTATCCCGGCTCCAGGCTGACGGCGCGCAACTGATCGGCGCTGCGGCCCGAGGGGCGGCGGAAGGCGGTTGTCATGCTAACGAACTCCACTAGAGCAAATCCCGAGCAGACGGAAACGTCTGCGCCGAGCCTTTGCGTATTTCTAAATTACTCGGTCGTCGAACCCGCGAAGAATTCCTTCACGCGTTGAAAAAAGCCCGAGGATTGCGGGTGGGTCTGATCGGCCTCGCCTGCCGTGTCGAACTCACGCAAAAGCTCCTGCTGGCGCGCGGTGAGATTGACCGGCGTTTCCACGGTAGCCTCAACATACATATCGCCGCGCTGGGAGGAGCGTAGGACCGACATGCCCTTGCCGCGTAAGCGGAACTGATGCCCCGCTTGAGTGCCGGGCGGAATGGTAATCTTGACCCGCGAGCCATCGATGGAGGGCACTTCGATTTGCCCGCCCAGCGCCGCCGTGGTCATCGGAATCGGCACCCGGTAAAAAGTATTCGCCCCGTCGCGCTGGAAAATTCGATGCGCGGCGATAGCCAGGAAGATGTAGAGGTCGCCCGCAGGCGCGCCGCGCACGCCCGCTTCGCCTTCGCCGGTCAAGCGAATGCGCGTGCCTTCCTCAACCCCCGCCGGGATGGTGACGGAGAGGGTTTTTTCTTTGCGCGTCCGCCCGGCCCCGCCGCAAGCCTTACAGGGTTTTTCGATCACTCGGCCCGCGCCGCCGCACGAGGGGCAGGGACGCTCGATGGTGAAAAACCCTTGCTGGGCGCGCACTTTGCCCGCGCCGCTACAGGTGGGGCAGGTGATGGGTTTGGAGCCTTGCTCCGCCCCCGAGCCGTCGCAAACCTCGCACACGATGCTGGAGGCGACTTGCACCTTGGCCGTGGTTCCGGCGAAAGCATCTTCCAGGCTGATTTCGAGA
>NZ_LAJY01000390.1 GCF_000963705.1 Elstera litoralis
GACCCGGCCCATGAATGGATCGTGAAACCGAAAGCGGAGTAGCCGGTTCGGGATGACGAAAACCTTCGGCCTGTGTACTCTGATGCGGCACTGCACACGCCAAGGACTTACGGAGATGTTGGACCCGGCCTCGCTGATTGTCCTGCACACGGCCATGATGTGGTCGTGCGCTATAGCATTTCTGTTGATCCAGCGGGTCGAAACTGGCTGGGGCTTTCCCGGTCACTGGCCGCTTGCCTTCGGGATAATGCCGCTGGTGATGCTGATCGGCGGCTATGCGGAACAGACCCATTCCGATGGGCTACGCCTGTTGGGCTTTGCGCTCGGCTTCATCGGCCCGGCCCTGTTGGCCGATGGCGTGCGACTTTTTTTACGCCTTCCGGCTCGTCCACGCCTCTGGATAGCCGGTTTCGGGCTGTTCGCGTTCGGAATCGTGGCCTTCACGCTACTAATCCCCAATATGCTCGGGCGGATATTGGTCTTTCAGCTTTTCACAGCGGGGATCGGGATCTACGGGTTGATCCTCAGCCGCCGCCTGCCGCCGGAGGATCACCCGCTGGGGCGGCGGTTCATCGGCACGTTCGGCTTTGCGCCGGTTGTCGCGATTGCGGTTCACCTAGTGCAATTAGCCTTGGGGGCCGGGCCGCCCGATTCGGGCGACGTGACGATTCTGGTCCTCGCCGCCACCGCCATCGGTATGATCGCGGCCATCGGCTGCGTGATTCTGGTCGCCGAACGCTTTGCCGCCCAAGTGGGGCGCGAGGCGCGCAGCGACGTTCTGACAGGGCTCGCTACCCGCCGCGTGTTTGATCGGGCGCTCGACCGCGCCTTACAGGAGTATGCGCAGGCAGGCAAACCGGTTTCGGTGATTCTATTCGATATCGATCATTTCAAATCGATCAACGATACCCATGGGCACGATATGGGGGATGTTGCCTTACGCGGGGTCGCCGATTGCGCCCGCAGTATTGTGCGCCCGAGTGATATTCTGGCCCGCCTGGGCGGCGATGAGTTTGCCATTCTTCTGCCCGAAACCCAGTTGGCTGACGCAACAGAAATCGCCCGCCGGGTTCTGGAGCGCTTGCGGGGCCTCGCCCTGAGTGGAGCCGGGGAAACCATCCGCCTGTCGGGGAGCTTCGGCGTCGCCTGCGCCGAAACGGGGCTGGAGACGCCCCAAACCCTTATCAAGCGCGCTGATCTTGCCCTTTATGAGGTGAAACGGCGGGGCCGGAACGATGTGGAAGCCGTCGGATTTACCGCCCACCCGGCCCTCGCTTAACGCAGAACCGGGGTAATCCAAGCGCCCACCCACGTTCGGGGTGACGGGGAAGAAATGATCTTTTCCGAAGCACGACAGGGGCTAGCGCCTTAAATCGCCCCGTCGCTCTCAAAACCATCTCATCCAAACAATTATACCACTCGCACTCTTAATTTTTTTAAAATTTTCCATAATTTAAAATTAAATCATGGTAAATAGAATCTTTAGTTGTAATTTAACAATTAATTAAAATTAAAAATTGACTCGTTTAAAGCAAACGCTACTATATCGTTAATAACATAAAAAACAGACCCTGTGAATATTCACAGCGACTTCATTCATGTAAAACCCTCAAGAAGGTTGGATAACCATGGAAAAACGAGTTCTCACTGCATTGGTTGTTCTTATGCTTGCCGTTCCTCGCATCGGCCTCGCAACGACAATTTTGCCGTCTAACCAGTCATCGGTAAAGGCTGCCTTTACCCCTCCTATTTTGATCGCCAGCGAAGAAGGTGGCGGCGGCGGTGGGGATGGCGGTGGGGATGGCGGTGGAAACGGTAATGGGGATGGTAATGCGAATGGAAATGGTAATGAGAGCGGGAATGGCAGCGGCAACACAAGCGGAAATGGTAATGGAGATGGTAATGCGAATGGGAACGGAAACAATAGCGGGAACGGAAACGGGAGTAATAATGGTGGCCCTGGCGCTCCCGGCGGGAACGGTGGAAATACGAGCGGGGATAATTCCCCAGGTGGTAACGGCGGCAACGGTGGGAATGGCGGGAACGGTGGGAACGGTGGGAACGGTGGCGGTTAACAAGTTTGCTTCGTAAACAAAGTTCATAGGGGGTGAGGTTCTCAAACTCACAAAATTTTCAGGATGACTCAATCGAGGTCTGTAAACCTCACCCCACCGAGCCGTGATATCCCTTTGGTCGAGAAGTGGAGTCTCAGATGAGAAGATATCAAAAAATCGTAACCAGTCTTACAATTGCACTACCAATAATTGGTCTCCCCACACACTTAACAGCACTATCCCCAAATCACGCTCAGAGCTTAAGTATGGCAAAAAATAATCCCTTTATACTTGTACAAGAAACAACGCCGAAGCCAGGGCAGAACGGTGCGCCAGGCAGAACGGTGCGCCAGGGCAGAACGGTGCGCCAGGGCAGAACGGTG
>NZ_LAJY01000391.1 GCF_000963705.1 Elstera litoralis
CCGCGACCGACCGCGCCGAGCCCGCGCGGAAACGGTCGTTGAAGATTTCAAGGCTTAAGACGCCATCGTAGCCGGTGCGCGCCAGGGCATTCATGAAACCGGCAAGGTCGAGATCGCCCTGACCCGGCAGGCAGCGCCAATGGCGGCTCCAGGCGAGATAATCCATCTCCAGCCGGGGCGCGTCGGCAATCTGCACCATGACGATGCTTTCGGGCGGGATTTTCTGGATCGAGGCGACTTCCAGCCCGCGCGCCAACACATGAAAACTATCGAGAATGACGCCGACATTCGGCTGCCCGGCCCGGCGGACCACTTCCCAAGCATCGCGGTAATCATAAATGAACCGCCCCCAGGCCAAGGCTTCGTACCCGACGCGCAAATTCCGCTTGGCGGCCCTTTCGCCCAATTCGGCAAAATCCGCCGCCAGCCGCTCCAGCCCCGACTCGCGTCCGGCGCAACGCTGGAGCAGATGAACAGCAGATCGGCTCCCAATTCTTGCAGCAGATCGAACTTGCGCTCGGCCCGGTCGAAGGTGCGGGCGCGGCGGGCGGCGGGCATGCCTTCGAAATCGCGGAACGGCTGACAGGTAACGATGCGCAAGCCCAAATCGTCGCAGAGGCGGCGAATGTCGCGCGGCGAGCCGGGGAAGGCCAGGAGATCATTCTCGAAAATCTCGACGTGCCGAAAGCCGGCCGCCGCAATGGCATCGAGCTTTTCGGCCAAAGTGCCCGAAACGCAGACGGTTGCAATCGAGGTATCCACAGCGCGCCTCCCTAATCTGCCCGCCCCTGGGCCAAGTGGCGCAGGTGCTCGGGTGTCGTCGTCGGAAAACCAAAGAAATCGAGATAGGCGGGGATCTGCTCGAACAGCATATCGGTTCCCACCTGAAGGGCGCAGCCGCGCGCCGCCGCCGCCCGCAGAAACGGTGTGATCTCGGCGCGCATCACCACTTCGCCGACCAGGGCCGCCGGATCGAGCCGCGCCACATCCATCGGCAGCGGGTCCCCCTCGGTCATGCCGAGCGGCGTCGCGTTCACGGCAAGGCTCACCCCGCAGGATCGGGCGCACCGACTTCGACGCTGAGAGTGGGGAAATGCGCCGTGAGCCGGGTGGCAAGCCCGGTCGCCGCCACCGTATCGACATCGAACAGCCGCAAATGCGCGAGACCCTGGGCCGCCAGCGCCGCCGCAATCGCCGAACCAACGCCGCCCGCCCCGACGATCAGCGCGCGCGCGCCGTGAATCTTCCGCCCCTTGCGCAGCACGCCCCGCGCAAACCCTTCGCCGTCGAAGAGATCGCCAATCAGCGCGCCATCCTCGGCGCGGCGCACGGCATTGCAGGCCCCCGCCACTTTCACCGCCGTCGAGACCCGGTCCAGCATCGGGACGATGGCGACCTTATGGGGCATGGTAATCAGCGCGCCGTGGAAGTTGCTGAAGCGCGTGATGCAGGGAAAAGCCGCCGCAAAATCATCCCGCGTCACGCCCATCGGCACGACGACGGCGTTCAGATCGATGGCCTTAAAGTATGGATTATAGATCAGCGGTGCCCGGAAACTATGCGTGGGATAGCCGATATGGGCGATAAGGCGCGTGTGACCGTCGATCATCGGGCGGCCTCGGCCAACAGATGCGCTACCCGCTGCAAGGCCAGCGTATAGCCTTGGGTGCCGAGCCCGGCGATGATGCCATCGGCGCGCAAGGAGACGTAAGACTGATGCCGGAAGCTCTCGCGCTTATGAATATTGGAAATATGCACCTCGATTACCGGCCCCTCGAAGGCGTTGAGCGCGTCGAGCAGCGCCACCGACGTATGGGTGTAAGCGGCGGGATTGATGACGATGGCCTGCGCCGCCGTGCGCGCTTCATGCACCCAGTCGATCAACGCCGCCTCATGATTGGATTGATGGAAGCGGACGCCAAGGCCGAGAGTATCCGCAGTCACGGCGCAGGCCGCCGCCACATCGGCGAGCGTTGCCGAACCGTAAATATGGGGCTGGCGCGTCCCCAAAAGATTGAGGTTCGGCCCGTTCAGCACAAAAACGCAGGGCGTCACGATTGGTCTCCAACAAGAAAAGTGGGCGGCGCGGGAGAGCGCCGCCCCAAAAGGTTACTTGCGCAGCTTGGCAAGCTCGCCCGTGACTTCGGCGACGAACTCCGGCCCGGCTTCCTGGCCGAACTTGGCTAACACTGGTTTTACCGCATCACGGATGCGATTGAGCTCGGCGGGAGCCAGCGTGTTATGCGTCATGCCTGCCGCCTTCAGGCTGGCCAGCGCCGTATCCATCGCATCGCGCGAGGTTTTACGCTGGAAAACCGTGGCTTCGGCCAGCGCATCGGCAATGATTTTCTTTTCGTCCGCCGACAAGGCGTCCCAGGTCTTTTTTCGAGATAAGGACGGACTGGGCGTTATAGATGTGGCGGGTTTCCGACACATATTTTTGCACTTCGTTGAACTTGCCGCCGAGGATCGTCGTCATCGGGTTTTCTTGCCCATCGACGACCTTCTGTTCCAGTGCCGCATAGAGTTCCGGAAAGGGCATCGGCACGGAATTAGCGCCCAGGGTATTGAACAGATCGATGAACAAAGGCGATTGCAGTACGCGCAGCTTCAGGCCCTTGAAATCCTCGATCTTGGTGATCGGCAGCTTGGAGTTGGTGACATTGCGAAACCCCAGTTCCCAATAGCCGAGGCCAACCAAGCCTTTTTCGGCAAGGCCAGCGTGCAGCTTAGTGCCGATGGGGCCGTCGACAATCGCATCGGCTTCCTTCGGCTCGGCGAAGAGGAAGGGGAAATCGAGCACGGCGAACCGCTTATCGAGCCCAACCAGCAGGCCTGCGTTCAGCACGGTCATATCAATCGTGCCGCCTTGCAGGGCCGAGACGGTCTGCAAATCGCCGCCCAACTGCCCGCCGGGGAACTGCGACACGGTAATCTTGCCGCCAGTCTTTTCCTTCACGAGATCGCCGAACTTCGCCACGCCCTTACCCTGCGGGTGATCGGCGACATTCTGATAGGCAAACCGCAGTTTGCGTTCAGAGACTTGCGCTAAAGCCGTTTGGCTGGCCAAAAAGGCCGTGAGGCTGACGGCGGTAACGAGAAGCGCTTTTACGGATTTCATGGGTTTCCTCCTGAGGGTTTTTTCTTGAATCGAGGCACAGTTAACCCGCGAGCCATCGCGCCGGCCCCATGACGAGAACCGGGAAGAGGACGAGCAGGAGCAGCACAAGGAGTTGCGCAATCAAGAACGGCATGACGCCGCGCACGATCTCATCCATGCTGATTTTCGAAACGCCGCAGACGACGTTCAGAACCGTTCCCACCGGCGGGGTAATCAGGCCGATGGAATTATTGATGATGAACAGCACGCCG
>NZ_LAJY01000392.1 GCF_000963705.1 Elstera litoralis
GCGCCCTCAATGTAATATTTCCCGTCAATCTCGAAGGGCGAGTAAAAGAACGGGTAGGAGAGCGACGCCTGGAAATGGGCAAGGTCGATCTCGTGCTTCTTGAAGATCGCCATTTTCTTATCGGTCAGGCAGTAGGCGTTCAGGTAGATATCTTCCTTCACGCGGTGGAGCGCGTCGAAATCCACCATCTGTTCGATGAACTGCGACGGGGCGCAGAAACCGTCACTGAACAGCGAGACATTGCCGGGCATCACCGCCGACCAGAGAAACTGCAAGTAATCGCTGACGAAGGCCTGCGCCGGGCCTTTATGGGCGAGGCCCATCACCTTGTCGTAGCCTGGCATCATCGCCAAAGCCTGCCGGAACATCGCCGCCTTCGGCCCGCCCTTGGTGAACATTTTGAAGTTCATCGGGAAGAGATTGTAGATCGGGTCCGACACGCCGTAATGGACCGAACCCCGCATCGCCTCCTGCCGCGTGCCGGTCTTCGGCGCGAGGTAGGAGAGGCCGACGACCCCGCCGCCGCCCGCCATCGACACGACATCGAAAGTAATCCCGGCTTCATCGAAGGCCAGCAACGCGCCGGTCATCAAGGTATAGGTCGGTGCGCCGCCGCCCAGAACGAGTGCTGTCTTACCCAAGTCTCTCTCCAAACCAGAAAATCCGGTGGACCGAGAGGGAGAATCCCCCTCGGCTAGCACATCCGGGTAAATTAGAGCGGCATGACCATTTCGCGGTTGATGATGCGGTTGATGAACTGCGCATCCTCGACCACGGGCATAGTGCGAGCCCTCGCGCATCAGCACTTGCAGACGCTGATTGGTGAAGCGGCCCCAGGCGAGAATATCGTCACGCGACACATAGGGATCGCCGCGCGAGACGAAACAGGTAATCGGCACGTCCCAAGGTTTGGGCTCGCCCTTGAGCTTATAGTTGCTGGTCATCTCGAACTCGGCACGCACGGCGGGGAGCATAAGCTTGCGCAGTTCGGGATCGGAGAGGAACTGATCGGTCGCCGCCATATCGAACTTGCGGATGATATCGGCGAAGATTTCGTCCGACTGCTGATAGGGCTTGAGGTCGGCGCGATAACCGGGGGTGCGCATCAAGAGTTTGCCCAACTCCTGCTCGAACGGCCCGACTTCCCCCACCTTGTTCGGCGCGCGCGCCCCGGACGCGAAGAGGTGCAGCGGCATGAAGCGGGTTTCCTCGATCAAGGTCCGCGCCGTCTCATACATGGTCACCGCGCCGAGGCAGTGGCCGAACATGGCGAACGGTAGATCGAGTAGGTCGATCATTTCATCCAGCACACAATCGACGAACAGATCGATATCGTTGACCGGCTTTTCCGAAATGCGCCCCAAGCGGCCCGGCGGCTCGACGGCGATCACTTCGATGGCGGGATCAATCCACCCGGCCCAGGGCCGGAACACCGCCGACCCGCCGCCCGCAAACGGGAAGCAGAACAGGCGGGCGCGGGGATTATCGCGCTTACCGACAGGGATCAGCCATTTCGCATCTTCGATAATCGCGGGCGCGGTCAGGGCCGCTTCCACGGTTTCGCTGATAAGGTCGGAGACGAGCGCCTCCACTTCCGCCGAAACCGGGATTTGGGCGAAGACGTCCGCTTCCGCTGCCGGTTGCTCGCGCGGGGCCAGCGGCAGACCGACGCCCGCAAGATCGGGCCAAACCTCATCGACCAATTGATCGATGCTCGGGCCTTGGATCAGCTTCACGGCGGGGACGCGCACGGCCAGCGCCATTTCGATGCGGTTGATGAGCGTCACCGCCATCAGCGAGTCGAGCCCCAATTCCCGCAACGGCTGACCAGGATCGATGACCCGGTTGACGCCCAAAGTCGCCTGCGCCTGCTGCGCCACATAGGTGACGATGGCAAAGCGCCGCTCGCGGGGATCGCTGGATTTCAGTTGGGCTTGCAGGGCTTCCACCGAAACGCCCGCGCCACTGACGGCACTCTCGGTTTTGGCTTCGCTCAACATTTCGGCAAAGAAGGTCGGCGGCGTTTGGAACTGCCCCACCAGCGTCGGCCAATCGGCGGTGAGCACGGCGGCGTGGTTAAGACCGGTTCCGACGATGACCGACAGCGCGTCCCGGCCCTCGTCGGGCGTTGTGTAGATCAGCCCGCGCGCGCGCCAGATCGCCTCGCCCTTATCGCCCGCGAGGGTGGCGAGACCGCCCGCCGCCCACGGCCCCCAATTCACCGCAAGCCCAGCCTTACCCTGCTGTTGGCGCAGGGCCGCGAGCCCGTCGAGATAGGCGTTGCCGGCGGTATAATTCGCCTGACCGCCCGCGCCGAAGAGGCTGAGGATCGAGGAATAAACGACGAAATCGTCGAGGCTCAGGTCTTCGGTGGCCTTGTGCAGGAACCAAGCGCCATCGAACTTCGGCGCGATGGCCTTGCGGAACTTCTCCCAGGTGAACTGGGCGATGGTCGCGTCTTCCAGCACGCCCGCGCTGTGGTAGAGGCCTTTCAGCGGCAGCGGATCGGCCTTCAGCTTTGTCACCAGCGCCTGAACGCTAGCTTCGCTGCTGGTATCGAGCTTTTCGACCGAAATGCGCGCGCCCAAGGCTTCCAGCGTCGCTTTGATCGCGGCGGCCGAAGGATCATCCGCCCCCCGGCGCGAGGCGAGCACGATATGTTTCACGCCGCGCTGGGTAATCAGCCACGTCGCCGTTTCAACGCCAATCGCCCCGAGCCCGCCGGTGACGAGATAGGTCGCGTCTTGCGTGACCGGCGCGCGATGCTCGCCCGTTTTGGCGCGGACGAAGCGGGCAACAGAGCGGCTCAACTGGCCTTGGGCTTTGCGGAACGCCACCTGG
>NZ_LAJY01000393.1 GCF_000963705.1 Elstera litoralis
AAGCCGCAGCGGTTCTGCCGGAGCGTACCCAAGAGCCCGCCGCGACGCTTGCCGCGCTTCCCGATGCGCCGGTTGTTGCCGTACACCCCGAGGCCGCTTCCGCAGGCTATTCGGTGCCGCCAACGGATCGCTTCGACCAAGGCGTGACCGTTGCGGGGTTTTCGGTCGGCTCTTTCTCGGCCAAGCCCGAGGCATCACGCCGGGGCTTTGGCGATGAGCTGCCCGTGCAAGCCCCGCTCGGGTTCCATTTGCGCGTCGCCGGTCACGTCGGCGAGGGTGATCTTGGCCCAGCGTTGAGTGCGGCGGGATTGCCGACGATGGTTGTCCAGCAAGTGCTCGATAGTTTTGCTGCCGACGGCAAGATGCCGCTCGCCTCGGCGGACGCGCTTTCGTTCGATGTGCTCTATCGCGCCTCGTCGGATACGGCGGCGGACCCGGTTCTAACCTCCGCCGAACTTAGCCACGGTGGGCAAAGCCGTCGCCTTTATTATTACGTTCCCGAAGAGGGCACGGCGCATCTGATCGACCAAGACGGCCGCGTGCGCTTGGCGCAAGGGCCGGATTTCATTCATCCGTTGCCGGGATACCGTATGACCTCGGGTTTCGGCTGGCGTCAGCATCCGGTCTTGCGCGCGCGCAAATTCCATAAGGGGGTCGATTGGTCGGCCCCGCGCGGAACGCCGGTCGTGGCCGCTGGCGATGGTATCGTCGATACGGTGAAATCCCATCGCGGCTACGGGAAATATATCCGCATCGTTCACGACGACCGCACGGAAACCGTTTACGCCCACCTCGATCAGTTCGCCAAGGGCATCAAGGTTGGCCAAGCGGTGCGCCAGGGGCAGGTGATTGGCACGGTTGGGCGCACAGGCATCGCCTCCGGTAATCATCTCTACTTCGAATTGGTTGTCGATGGCCGCCATATCGATCCGCTGCGCAATGTGCCCGCGCTGGTGCAAGATTTGCTGGCGGAAGGCAAGGACAAGGAAGACCAACAGCGGTTCGTATCGTTCGCCGACACATTGCTGCAATCGGTTCCGGCGACGGCGTCGGCCAGTGACGTGCCTTCGGGCTACCGGACGGCCCGGACCGAACCCGCGCCCGGTGACATTCCTTGACCCTTTGACATACCTTAATCTTTCTCAATTTCTTCTAAAGAAAACAGGCCGTTGCTCCGAAAGAGTAACGGCCTGTTTTCTTTAGGCGTCATTTACTTGATTATTTTTTAGGCATAGCCTAATTTTTAACCACGCTTGGCGCGACTTTGGCGAAAATGTGGCTGATTCGGCCGGGTTTCGCATTGCGGCACGCTTTTTGATTATAACGCAACCGATGCCGTTCTGAACGGTGTGATATGGGAGAAGCCGGGCTATGAAACTGATCACTGCGATCATAAAGCCGTTCAAGCTGGAGGATGTCCGCGAAGCGTTGACCGCTCTTGGCATTCAAGGGCTGACAGCGTCGGAAGTTAAAGGGTTTGGCCGTCAAAAGGGCCAGACTGAAATTTACCG
>NZ_LAJY01000394.1 GCF_000963705.1 Elstera litoralis
CGGCGGATGGGATCGGCGCTATAGCGGGCATTGTCGCGGTCCGCCGCCAAACCCTCGCGCGCCACTTGCCGTTCAGGCGCGTCGGAGCGCGGCGCAGGCCGGGCCGGGACCGTGCCGAGGTTCGGATAGGTGCCATCATCCGCCGTTTTGGTATTGGTAAACAGCCCCAGGTCGCTACACCCGCCGAGCAACAGCGCGAGCATGGATACCGACAGCAGGCGGCCCACGCCGCGCGTGTTCCCAACTCGCTCAAACCGCTGTGTCATGCATTCCCCCGCTGTGAACCGACCTTAACGCTTTCCGGCTGCGACCGCCTCCCATCCGTGGTATCCAGAGGAAGACGCGTCACGCGCCGACAGAACACGCAAAATACGCTCTCCTGGCAAGCAAAACCAGGGCGAGCGGTCTTTTGTTGGTATCGATAAAAAAAAGCGCGCACAAAGCGCAATTAGGGAGGGAGGACCGCAATGACCCAAAACCAAACAACCCCCAACCAATCGGCAAATAACGACGCGCCCACGGTAGCCCTGCCCGATCCTGCCGAATGGTCGCGCGTAATGGGCGATATCGCCGAGCGCAGTCACCATATCATTGCGGACTTTATGGAGCGGCATAAGGACGACCCGCTGACGATGGATACGGGCACGCCGACCTCCATCGCTACGGCCTTCCTAGAGATGACGACGCGGCTGATGACCGATCCCAGCCGGATTCTTCAAGCGCAAGTGGAGCTCTGGGGCGACTATGTGAACCTCTGGCAGAGCGCCGCGCGCCGCTGGATGGGGGAAGATTCGCAGCCGGTGGTCACGCCGAACCGCGACGATAAGCGCTTCAAAGATTCCGCCTGGAACGAAAATGTTCTGTTCGATTACATCAAGCAATCCTACCTGCTCACGGCGCGCTGGATGCAGAATCAGGTGAAACAGGTGGAGGGGCTCGATCCGAAAGCTGCGCAGAAGGTGGATTTTTACACGCGCCAATTCGTCGATGCGATGGCCCCGTCGAATTTTCTGCTGACCAACCCGGAAGTGCTGCGCAAAACGCTGGAAACCGGCGGCGAAAACCTGCTGCACGGCTTGCAGAACCTCGTCGAGGATCTCGAAAAGGGCAATGGCGAGCTGCGAATCTCGATGACCGATACCGAAGCCTTCGACGTGGGCCGCAATATCGTGCTCTCCCCCGGTGCGGTGGTGTTTCGCAATGATTTGATCGAGCTTATTCAATATTCGCCGAG
>NZ_LAJY01000395.1 GCF_000963705.1 Elstera litoralis
GACCGGCGCGGCAAAGGCCGAAACAGTGAATGCGCAACCAAGGCTAAGCGCCGCAATAAAAGACCGCATGTGAGCTTCCCCCAATGAAGATGATTGCCGTCTCTTACGCTCGGACGGTTATGGTTTTGTTACATCGCCATAACAGGCGTGTCACATAAAAAGTGTGTTGAAACTGGCTATTGCGCTGCGAAAGGCGCGCGTTTGGTGCGTATCGCCCCGTCATCCCAGCGGAAGCGCCGGTTTAAAAGCGCCGAATCGCCCTGTGAAAAAATTATGGCGGCGCGGCTTGACGCGTAAGGGGGGACGGGCCAAGTGTACGATCACCTTTGATCCGGGCCCCTCTGACGGTTGGTCGCAACCGTGATGTCGGATTCTACCCTTATGCTCTGGTGCCGACGGGCATCACCGCAGTCGGATGATTCCTATGGATATGCCACTTTGGGCTTGGCTTGGCTTCAACGCGCTTGTTCTCGTTCTTCTCGCGCTCGATCTCGGCGTTCTGAACAAAAAAGAACGCACGATTTCGGTGCCCGAAGCGTTGCGGCTCAGCGGCTTCTATATCGCCATCGCGCTTCTGTTTAACGTCGGGATTTATTTCTCCCTTGGCGAAGCCAAAGCCCTTGAGTTTTTGACCGGCTACCTCATCGAAAAAAGCCTGTCGCTCGATAATGTGTTCGTTATCGCCCTCATCTTCGGCAGCCTCGCCGTGCCGCCCCAGTATCAGCACCGCGTACTGTTTTGGGGTATCCTCGGCGCCCTGGTGATGCGCGCGATCATGATCTTCGCGGGCACCGCGCTGATTATGGAGCTGCATTGGCTGATCTATGTGTTCGGCGGCTTCCTCATTATCACCGGGATCAAAATGGTGATCTCGGCCGATAAAGAGCCCGATCCCGCCAACCACCCGATCATCCGCTTCTGCCGCAAGCACTTCCGCGTCACCGAGACCTATGAAGGCAAATCCTTCTTCGTCCGCCGTAAGGGGCTGCTGTACCTCACGCCGCTGTTCCTGGCGCTGATTCTGGTGGAAGTGACCGATCTGATCTTCGCGGTCGATTCGATCCCGGCGATCTTCGCCATCACTACCGACCCCTTCATCGTCTACACCAGTAACGTTTTTTGCCATCCTCGGCCTGCGCGCCCTCTATTTCGCGCTGGCGGGTATCATCCACCGCTTCGAGTACCTCAAATACGGTCTCGCCCTGGTGCTGGTCCTCGTGGGCACAAAAATGGTGCTGGTCGATGTGTGGAAAATGCCGACGCCGCTGGCCTTGGGCCTAACCGTCAGCCTCATCGGCGGCTCGATCCTGCTGTCGCTGTGGAAGACGCGGACGAAGGCGGCGTAACTGGTTGCTATCGCTGGGGGCACTGCCCCCAGCACCCCCGCCCAAGGCTTCGGCCCTTGGGGAACCGGAAACCCTCGGCGCACGCGTGTCGAGGGTTTTTCGCTAGATATGGAAATGCGGGTCGGATAAATTCTCAGATGTGATAATTTCTGCTATATGAGAGTTTGGAATGAAGACCAGCGAATTGAAGCGCTACCTTCGTTCGCTGGGAATTATCGTCACGCCGATGGGGGCGACGGGGCATTTGTCCCTGCTGAACCCTGGGAACGGCAGGCGCTCGGTGATGCCGTCCCACGGTTCCCGCAAGGAGCTTGCGACGGGGACGGTTCACAAGATTCTGAAAGATCTGGGTCTGAAGTAAGCGCGTTCCTGCCGAAGAGAGTAAACCATGCACGCACGCTACACTGTTCAGATCGAGCCTCAACCCTATGGCCAGCCGGGCTTTTTGGTGACGTGCCGTGATCTTCCATTTCTCACGACGGAGGGGGATACTCTGGAGGAAGCGACGCGCATGGCAAAGGGGGCCTTGCTAGCCACCATCGAAATTCTGATTTCCGCTGACGAGCCCGTTCCGCTGCCCTCAGTGACGTCGGGAACCATGATTGATCTGGGAACTTTGGTTGCCGCCAAAATCACGCTGAACAATCTGCGCGTCGCGGCGGGCCTCAATCGCGCCCAACTCAGCGAGCGTTTAGGCGGCTCGCCCGCGCAAGCCTATCGCACGCTTTCGGTGCTGCATAACAGCCGTATGGATCAAATCGATCGCGCTTTGGCTGTATTGGGCTACCGGGGGGAGTTTTCGGTCTATCAGGCGGCGGCGGAATAGAGTTCCGCGAATAAATCGGTGGAGGATTCACCAGTTGAACTATTAAATTGATCGAGATTTTTTATACAATATCCATTCCAGAGGTTTTATCCGAGGCGCAACGCAACGGCCTAAGAACTCTGTGGAAACACACTTGGATGGCAACATATCTTAAAGTTTTAAGCGATAAAGAATTAGAAAATTTAATTTCGACGTTGGATGAT
>NZ_LAJY01000396.1 GCF_000963705.1 Elstera litoralis
GCGGTCGGCAAGGCCGAACGCGGCACGCCGCCGGTTCCTGACGGCGCTTGGGCCAGCGCGGGCAGGGCGAGCAGGCTGAGCAGAAGTGCGCGTTTCATCATGACGGGGCCACCGCGCGGATCAACACGCGCTTGCCGTTCTCGCGCCGGTCGGCGGGGTCGAAACCGCCGACGGTTTCACCGCAGGCTTGAAACTGATTGAGTTTTTTCTCATAGCAAATCCGTACTTCTTCCAACCGCCCGTCGCGCCCAAGATCCAGCCGAATATGGGCGCTTGTAAGGCCGCGCGCTTGATTGGCCGCAATAAACGCCTCGGCGATTTCCGCCACCGTCCGGCTGCCGCCTTTCTGGAAGTCGGGTAGGGTTAGACCCGCCATCAGGCGCTGGATTTTATCGATATAGGCGTCGGGCGTCGGCTGGTCCGAACAGGTGCCGTGCTTGGCCCATTGGCATTGCACCAACCGCTCGCCCGGCATCAGGCAGAGGGCGCGGCGCAGGGTCGTTTCGGCCACCGGGGCGGCGGGAGTACAGAACTGCGGCCAAGCGCTGCCTTTACCCGCTCCATACTGCGGCCAGAGCCCATGCACGACAAAGCCGAAGCGATTGCGGCGGCACTGAAGGTCGGCGGTCGCGCGGTCTTTTGCCTGCTCGCAAAAGGCCGGCGACCAGGAGAGAGCGAGCACATAGAAATCGAAATCGCCCGGCTGGCCGCGCGCAACCGTTTCGCCGTCACCCCGGCTCCGGTCCGGGCAGGGGGCGGGGGCGGCCAAACGGTCGGGCAGGTGGCACTGTTGCGCAAAGCCCGCTGGGGCGAGGCTGGCGAACAGCAGGATCAAGAGTAGGCGAATCATCGCGTTACTCTAGCGCCGTTCACGAAGCGCGAACAGCGCGGCGGTTCGTTCACGACGAAATTCGGGCGTTTCCCGAAGGCGCGCTTGGGTTTTCCGGCGGCTCCGGTATCTCAGAGGCATGTTCCATCGCGTCCCCTTTACGCCCTCCCGGCAGCCATCCCTCCGCCACCAGCGCGGGCCGATAGGTGCGCCCAACCGGCACGCGCCGCCCGTCGCTGAGAATCAATTCCCAGCCGCTCTTGCCGCGCTCAGCCCCGGCGAGGGCGGCGCGGGCGACCCACCAGCTTTTATGAACCTGTGCCCCCGGCCACACTGCGCAACTCGGCCACCGCATCGCGCAGCCGCATCAGAATCAGGGCATTGCCCTGGTCGGTATGGGCGCGCAGGTAATGATCCTCCATTTCAAGGCACAGCAACCGTGTACCCGAGCGCGGGCGGGAGGCGTTCGAAGAAGGGGGCCGTTTCGGGGACGGCAGTCGCCGATGCGACGGGCGCGGGTTCTGCGCTGGGCGGGCGGGCTTGAAAGAACCAGGCCGCGCTCGTGCCGATCAGCATCAGCACGGCCACATTGGGCAATTGCTCCCAGAAGAGGATATCGGCCACCACCTGCGGCGGCGCAATCAGCGGCAACAGCAGTTGCACGACGAGGGTTTGCAGCGGCGTCACCAGGGCCGTCGCCGTCAGCACATAGACCGGGCCGGAGTGGCCGCGCCAGCGGATCGGGAGCAGCAGCGTGGTCAGCACCGACAGGCCGGTTCCCGCCACAACCGAGGTGATCCAGAACATCAGGCGGTCGGGCAGCGGCGCGCCATAGCTGCCGAACGGGCCGAGAAACCCCAGAAAGACCCCCACCCCCGCCGCGACGGCGAAGAGAATTCTTAACCTTGCTGGAGATAATTCCATGACGCTCGATCCTCTTACCCTGCACGTCGCAAGCGCGCTTCTGGCGCTTGCAACCGGCGCTATCCTTTATATTTTGCCGCGCAAAGGCAATGCTTGGCATCGCCGCTTGGGCATTCTCTCCGCCTTTGGACTGTTCGTGACCGGCGCGACCGGGCTTATGCTCTATGGGCTGACCGGCGGGTTCAATTTTCTGCATATTCTGTCGCTGGTCACGCTGGTGTCGGTGAGCTTTGGGCTCTTCGCCCTCGTGCGGTGGCGGCGCACGCGCAATCCCGCGTGGCTGATTGCCCATTACCGCAGCATGTCGGGCGCTTATACCGGACTGCTGATCGCGCTGGCGCTGCGGATACTGCCGAGCCTTCTTGGCGGAGAGATGCGGGAGATGATTTTGCCCGCCACAATTGTACTGCTGATTCTCGCCCAGGGCAGCGTGCAGCTTTTGGATCGGCTGATCTGGCGGCCCACCTATGGCGGCGCGGCAAAGCGGGAGCGTTACGCGCCGTCCCAACGCTTATAGGCGGCGGTCACAGTCCCCCACGGCTCGTAATAAAGCCCGCTGCGAGATGCTCCTGGGCGAACTGCTGGGCCTGGAACGTCACCTGCGCGGCCACCAGGGCAAGGCCTTTCGAGCGGCGGCGCTGGCGCGGATCGGCGAGATCGTCGCCCTCATCCTCAAGATCGAAGCGCGGGCGGGCGGCATGCGCCCCGGCGGTTGCCTCTTCGGTGCGCTTTTCGTCCTGCTGCTCTTCCGCCTCCGGCTGACGGCGGCGGATGGGGCGGGCCGGGGCGACCGGCTGGTAAGTGATCGGGGTGATCGAGACCATCGTCGCGCCCGCAGCCCGGTTGGGAGATTAAGCTTTGTCGGCTTTGGTGCCGGGGTTCAGCCGTTCGATTTGCGCTTGCAGCGCATCCAACTGCCGCTTCAGGTCCGACACTTGCACCGGCTGACCGGCGGGGGGCGGGGCGGCTTGCGGTTTCATCTCGCCTGCACCCGTAGCACCGGGGGCACCGAAGGGGGTGAACATGCGCATCGCCCGTTCGATCATGGCAATATTCTGTTTGCTCATTTGATCGAAAGAGCCGAAGGGAAACAGGCTGCCGAAGGATTCTTGGAAATATTGGCGCATTTCGCCCTGATTGCGGGCAAAGCTTTGCATGGCGGTTTCAAGATAGCTCGGCACCAGCCACTGCATATTATCGCCATACAGGCCAATCAATTGGCGCAAGAAGCTGATGGGCAGCATATTCTGGCCCTTGCCTTCTTCTTCCACGATGATCTGCGTCAGCACTTGCCGGGTAATATCTTCGCTGGTTTTGGCGTCATAGACGACAAAAATCCACATCGTCCTTGACCA
>NZ_LAJY01000397.1 GCF_000963705.1 Elstera litoralis
TTCAGTGGGAAGCCAAAGGATATATTTGGACAATAGGGCGATGTGTCCCGGACGTCGATCACGCGCACTCTCACCAGAGATATGAGGCTTTTCTGTCCCAAATCGCGCAAGCCTATAAGCAGGTGCCCCTTGAAGAGGGAATGGCCGAGATTGAAAGAATATGCGCTGAGGTAAGGACAAAGCACAGCGGTTAAACCTCCGCTAAGTCCGCCCCCTCCAGCGCAGGCCCCAACACCTGCAACCCGTGCCCGAGCAACACCCGCTCGTCGAAAATGAAACAGCCGCCGTGCCACAGGCTTTGCTCGGGCGGCACTTTTTCCAAGTAAGCGAGAATGCCGCCGTCGAGGTGATAGACCTCCTCGAACCCTTCGTTCAGCATGAAGGCCGTCGCTTTTTCGCAGCGGATGCCGCCCGTACAGAACATGGCGACTTTCTTATGCTGCTTGGGGTCAAGGTTTTCGCGCACATAGGCGGGAAACTCGCCGAAGCTGCGCGTGCCGGGATCGACGGCGCGGGCGAAGCTGCCAGCTTCATATTCGAAACTATTGCGCGTGTCGATCACCAGCACGTCCGGGTCTTGGATCAGCGCGTTCCAGGCTTCCGGGGCCACATAGGTGCCGACGCGCTGAGTGGGGTCGGCCTCGGGCACCCCGAAGGTGACGATTTCGCGCTTCACTTTGATCTTCAGGCGGCCAAAAGGCATGGTTTCCGCCACCGAGCGCTTCCAGCGCAGTTCGGCAAGGCCCGCCCCGGTCCGAATAGCGTCGAGCGTCGCCAGCAACCCGTCTTCCGGCCCGGCGAGGGTGCCGTTCAGCCCTTCGGGGGCGAGCAGCAGGGTGCCGCGCACGTCCTTCGCCTCGGCCATCGGCAGCAGGGCGGCTTGCAGCGCGGCGGGGTCTTCCAGGCGAAAGAAGGCGTAGAAAGCCGCAACGGTAAAACTCATGCCAGGGCTCCCGTCTTCAGCCCCGCAATCACCAGGGCCAGCACCGCCCGCAGTTTGGCGTGATCGGGGCTATCATTGGTGGCGACGATTAAATCAGGGTGGCGAAACGGCACCGTCGCCGCCAGCACCGCCACGGTTGCTTGATCGAGGTCGGCAAAGCGGAACTCGCCCGTCGCCTGCCCCTCGGCGAGCATCTGGCGCACTTGAGCGTCTAACCAGACGAGGTGCTGGTCGATCAACTCCGGCACCTGATGCAGCAGCGCTTGATAGGTCTGAAATAGTTCAGGGTCGCTCGTGACTTTTTCGATCTTCTGCCGGGCGAGGGTGGTAAACCACGCCGTCAGCCGGTCAGAGGCGGACCCTGGCCCCGCCACAATGGCGGCTAAGGGCGCGTGCGCCCGCTCCAACCAGCGCTCGACCACCGCCCCGCGCAGGGCTTCCTTACTCGAAAACACTCGATAGATATTGCCGTGGCTCATCGATAAATGCCGCGCCACATCGACCACGCTGGTTTTGGCCGGACCGTAGCGGCGCAAAACTTCCTCGGCGGCGGTGAGGATTCGCTCCCGCAGGTCGGAGGGGGGTGGGTCGGGCGGCGCGGCGACGGTCATTCGGCTGGTTTAGGCGACGCGGCGTTCGCTGTCCAGCATCTGCATTTGCGCGGGCGCATAGCGCGTTCCGGCGACGGCGTCGGCGGGCAAGGCCGCTTCGATCCGGGCCAAGTCGGCGGGGGTGAGCTTCAGGCTCAAGGCTTCCAGGGATTCTTGTAAGCGCACCCGCTTGCGCGCGCCAATCAGCGGAACGATCGTGGGGCCGCGCGACAGCACCCAGGCAATCGCCACCTGGGCTACGGTCGCGCCCAATTCCTGGGCAACCTCGGCGAGGTGATCGACCAATTCGCGGTTGCGCGCCAGATTCTCCCCCTGGAAGCGCGGCGAATGGCTGCGGAAATCATTGGGTGCCAGACCACCGATGCCGGGCGACGTGCTGCTGATAAGGCCGCGCCCCAGCACGCCGTAAGCGGTGAGGCCGATGCCAAGCTCGGTCAGCACGGGCAGAATTTCGGCCTCAATGCTGCGCGTCATCAGTGAATATTCCATTTGTAACGCCGTGATCGGGTGAACCGCATGGGCGCGGCGGATCGTCGCCGCCCCCATTTCCGATAGGCCGATGTGGCGGATATAGCCCGCTTTCACCAGATCGGCGATGGTGCCCACCGTGTCTTCAATCGGTACATTCGGGTCGAGCCGCGCCGGTTGATAGAGATCGATATAGTCGGTGTTGAGGCGTTTTAGCGTATACGCCAGAAAATTCTTAATCGCGGCGGGGCGCGTGTCGAACCCGACGAAAGCGCCGTCCGGCCCGCGCAGCGCGCCGAATTTCACTTGAATATAGGCTTTGTCGCGGCGGCCCTGGAGGCCTTCGGCCAGCAGGGTTTCATTATGGCCCATGCCATAGAAATCGCCGGTATCGAAGAGGGTGACGCCCGCATCGAGCGCGGCGCGGATCGTCGCGAGGCCTTCGTTGCGGTCGGCGGCGCCATACAGATCGGACATGCCCATACACCCCAGGCCGAGGGGGAATTGCGCTGGGGCGAGCGTTGAAAGCAGGCGGGGAGTGGGGGTCGTCATCGTAAGCCTCCAGGGCGTCGGGAACCAATGCCGACACCCTAAACTCAACAATGACAAAAATCAATAACTGTCATCGTTCATTCGTCAAATTTCCCGCGCCAACCGCCCGCCAGGGCGAGGCGAAGATCTTCGTACCCCGGCGCGTCGCTGGAAATCCGCCCCGTGCGCAGGAAATAATCGATGACAACCAAGGGGATATTGAATTTGAACACATCATCCACGCGCAGCAGATCATCCACATAATCAATCGGCCACCGGTAGAAGGCCTCATGTTCGCCGTCCGCGCTAACCGGCTTGAAATCGTCGGACACGGTGAGATCGAAAGTGAAGGCGACATGGTCGCGCAACCCCTTCGGGCTTTCCATCCGGTAGAGAATCGCCCCCGTCGGTTTGGCTTGCCCCGCCAGAGCCGACGGCATCGAGGCTTCTTCGGCGCATTCTTTGATGAGGTTTTCCAGCGGCGTGAGCCATAGGGCTGGCCGCCCGCGACGAGATTATCGAGCTTGCCCGGGGCAATCGCCTTGTTCTTAGCCCGGCGGGCGATCCACATCTCGTCGTCGCTCACCACATTCAAGTGAACGCCATAGGCGCGAATGCCGAGGAAGTCCGCCGCCGCCCGGTCGACCAGCGCCACCGGCTCTTGCCCCCAGCGCCGGAGCACCGGGTAAAGCTCATGGCGCTCTTTGGCCAGATCACCGCTGGCCACCAGCCGCCGAACCAGATCGGCCAAGGCCGCACTGCGCGCCAACCGCTCGGGCGGGGCGATCAGTTCGACCCACGCCGGAGTGACCGTTAGCAGATCGTCTTCCACCATCAACCGATCCAGCCGGTCGCGGCGGATCGCGCCATAGCGTTCGTGGCCGATGCGGAACGGCACATAATCGCCGGGTGTCCAGCGATTGCAGGCGCTCAAATGATCGAGGTACGGATCGAGCGTGCGCGTCATCAACGGGACCCTTTCTCCCGGCGGGTGCGCGCCGCCTGGTCTTGTTCATCTTGCAGCTTATGAAAGGCAGCGAGGCGGGCCGGGTCAAGCGTGCCCGCGCGCGCCGCCGCTTGAACGGCACAATCGGGCTCCTGATGATGGTGGCAGTCGCGG
Source organism: Elstera litoralis (assembly GCF_000963705.1). Classification (GTDB taxonomy): domain Bacteria; phylum Pseudomonadota; class Alphaproteobacteria; order Elsterales; family Elsteraceae; genus Elstera; species Elstera litoralis. Next base: position 3,674 of record NZ_LAJY01000397.1, read on the forward strand.
AAGCGACAATCGACCCCCAGGGCTTCGATATCGGGGAAGCCTTCGCTGACCTCGGCGTCCCACAGGTGAAATTCGCGCATGCCCGGTGTGTCGATTAACACACCACCGCCGGGGAGCAGCATCAACTCGCGCCGCGTCGTCGTATGCCGACCTTTGCCGTGGTCAGAAACCGCGCCGACCGACTGCCGGTCGGTGCCGAACAGCGCATTCGCCAGCGAGGATTTGCCAACGCCGGAGGAGCCGACGAGGGCAAAAGGTTTCCCCCGGTTGAAGCGTGGCGCGCAACGCGTCGATCCCCACGCCCGTCACCAGACTCAGCGGCAAACACGGCAGATCGGGGGCCACCGCCCGTACCGCCGCGATGCGCGCATCGAGATCGTCGGCCAGATCGGCCTTGGTCAGCAGCAGCGTTGGGGCCACATCGGCATTGGCGCAGGCGGTGAGATAGCGTTCCAGACGGCGCGGATTGAAATCCTCGCTGACCGCCATGGCGATAAACAGGCGATCCAAATTTGCGGCGACGATCTGCCGAACCGCCCGCTCACCGGCGGTTTTACGGACGAAAGCACTGCGCCGGGGCAACAGCGCCGCAATCGGGTGCAAGCCTTTTTCGGCGGGCAGCAGCGCGACCCAATCGCCGACCGCGAGGCTCTCGCCCTCGGCCCCAACTCCCGCCGCAACCGCCCCGGCAGAAAGGCCGAGACGGTACGAAGGTCGCCCTTGCCCTCGCACAGCATTTCATAGCCGCGCCGATGCTCCACGGCGATGCGGGCGGCGATAAGGCCGGACGCGCCGAGGGCACGAAAGCCCGCGTCGAGCGGTTTAGTCCAACCAAGGTCTGTCAGTGTCGTCATGCGGTATCGGGTTCTTCCCATCGAAGGGGATGTCTAAAGACCGACTGGCCCTTACGGGACGCGCGCACGCGCCGCCGCCCTCTTATAGCAGAGATGGGCGTTAACCGCCGCGCTGTTGCACGACCCCATCGCGGGCGAGCGCGTCGGCGCGCTCGTTCTCCGGGTGGCCATTGTGGCCCTTCACCCAGTTCCAGGACAGTTGATGCGGCTTCATCGCCGCCAGCATCCGTTCCCACAGATCGATATTCTTCACTGGCTTCTTATCGGCGGTGCGCCAGCTATTCTTCTTCCAGGTCGGCATATATTTGGTGATGCCGTCGATCACATATTTGCTGTCGGTGAAAATATCCACTGCAACCGGGCGTTTCAGCGCTTCCAGCCCCTGGATAATCGCCATCATCTCCATACGATTATTGGTGGTATCGCGCTCAC
>NZ_LAJY01000398.1 GCF_000963705.1 Elstera litoralis
CGGCAATTGCTCGGTGGTAAAAGTTCCCAGCAACCCCACTGCTGCCACGGTTGTACACGCAACCTGAGCCGTGCTAGGGGAGCCTTACGCTCTACCCAGGGCGACGTAATTCGGGCGACCTAATTCCATAGGATACAAAGATGAGCGACGAAAATCAGACCAACGGTCAAGGCACCGAGCAAAACGATGCCCCGCCGATTACGGTTAATGTTCAATATGTGAAGGATCTGTCCTTCGAAAACCCGAATGCGCCCGCAAGCCTGGTGCAGCAAGAATCGCCGGACGTGGAACTGCGCGTCGATGTGGGCGCGCGCCAGTTGGGGCCGAACCTGTTCGAAGTGCTGCTCAGCATCAATGCCAGCGCCAAGCATGGCGACGATGTGGCCTTTCTGGTGGAATGCGCCTATGCGGGCGTCGTCACCCTGAATGTGCCGGACGAACATTTGCAGCCGGTGCTGCTGATCGAAGTGCCGCGCCTGCTGTTCCCCTTCGCCCGCAGCATTGTGGCGAACGCCGTGCGCGACGGCGGCTTCCCGCCGCTGATGGTCCAGCCCATCGACTTCCTCGACCTCTTCCGTCGCCGCGTGGCAGCAGCCCAGGCCGAACAGGAAGCGGCCGGCACGGCGTAAAGCGAATAACCCCGCCCCGAGGCACGCTTGGGGCGGGGTTATGTCTATATTTATTGAATCCGGACGGTCGAGAATTGACAGGCTTTCAGCCCCATGATGGGATGATGTTGTACCGCAACATCGAGAACAGGGATGGGCATAATGAAAGCGGTTCGTTTGGGAATGGGCGCAGCGCTTGGGATGGCGCTGCTGGGATCGACCTCGGCTCTTTCCGCCGATAGCGTCGCCATCGGCATCAGCGGTTGGACCGGGTTCGCCCCGCTCACGCTGGCAAAAGAAGCCGGAATTTTCACGAAAAACGGTCTGGATGTGTCGATCAAAAAGATCCCGCAGAAAGACCGTCACCTCGCCATCGCCTCGGGCGATATCCAGTGCGCGGCGACGACGCTGGAAACCTGGATCACCTGGAATGCGGCGGGGATTGCCACCAAGCAAATCTTCCAGCTCGATAAATCCTATGGGGCCGATGGGATGGTCGTGCGCAGCACGATTGCCTCGATCAAAGACCTGAAGGGCAAGACTGTGGCGGCTTCGGCCCCCGGCACCTCGCCCTATTTCGCCCTCGCCTGGATGCTGGCGAAGAACGGCATGTCTGTGAAAGACGTGACGGTCGTGAACATGGAACCCGGCCCGGCGGCGCAAGCCTTCATCGCCGGGCAGAATGACGCCGCCATGACCTATGAGCCCTATCTGTCGTCGGTGCGCGCCGCGCCGCAGGCCGGTAAGATCATCGCCACCACGTTGGATTATCCGATGGTGATGGATTCCTTCGGCTGCACGCCGAAGTTCCTGGCCGAAAAGCCCGCCGCCGCCAAAGCCTTTGCCAAAAGCTACTTCGAAGCGGTCGAGATGATCGCCAAGGAACCGGCCAAATCCTATGAAATCATGGGCGCGGACGTAAAGCAGACCGGCGAGCAGTTCGGCAACTCGGCGAAATACCTGCGCTGGCAAGATAAGGCCGCGAACAAGGTTTTCTTTGCGGGCGAGTTCAAGAGCTTCAATAAGGAAGCGGCGGATTTGCTGCTGTCGGCTGGGGTGATTAAGGCGATCCCCGATCTCGACGGTCTCGCCGATACCTCGTTCCTCGACTAAATCGTGGTCGGGCGGCGGCTTCGGTCGCCGTCCCCTTTTTTCGGGAAAATCAGCATGCTCCGTCCCTTGGAGCCGGTCGGTCGCGGCGCGCGCATCGGCCTCGGCATCGCTTTTTTTATCGTCTTCGTCGCCGCTTGGGCGTTCGCGACCTTCGGCGGCTATGTGTCGAAGACCTTCCTGGCCGACCCGCTGACGATGGTTCAGGACGGCTATCTGCTGCTGACCAAATATGGGTTTCTCGGCGATATCGGCATGACCGTTTGGCGCGTCGTCGGTGGGTTTGTGCTGGCCGCCCTCGTGGCCGTGCCGCTCGGAATTCTGATGGGGGCTTATAAGGCGGTGGAAGCCTTTTTCGAGCCCTTTGTCTCCTTCGCCCGCTATTTGCCCGCCTCGGCCTTCGTGCCGTTGCTGATTCTGTGGGCGGGCATCGGCGAGACGCAAAAGTTGCTGGTGATTTTCATCGGCTCGGTCTTTCAGATCGTGCTCATGGTCGCCGTTGCCGTGGGCCAGACCCGGCGCGATTTGGTCGAAGCCGCCTATACCCTGGGCGCGGGCGACCGGGGCGTGCTGGCGCGGGTGCTGATTCCCGCCAATGCGCCGGAGATTGCCGAAATCCTGCGCCTCGTGCTCGGGTGGGCCTGGACCTATGTCATCGTCGCCGAACTCATCGGCTCGTCGAGCGGTATCGGTCATATGATCGTTGATAGTCAGGCGCTGCTGGCAACCGGCCAGATCATTTTCGGCATTATCATTATTGGGCTGATCGGCCTGATTTCTGATTTTCTGGTGCGGGCGCTGAACCGCAAGCTGTTCGCTTGGAGGCTGGCATGAGCAAGCTGGAAATTACCGGCGTTGGTCGCATTTTCCCCGGCGTGCGGGGGGGCGCTCCGGTGACGGCGTTGCAGCCGACCGACCTTGCCATCGCCAAGAATGATTTCATCACTATTCTCGGCCCCTCCGGCTGCGGGAAATCGACCCTGCTGCGCATCGTCGCTGGGCTCGACCGCCCGACCTCCGGCGCGGTGCGGCTTGATGGGCGCGCCATCGACGGGCCGGGGCCGGATCGCGGCGTGGTTTTTCAATCCTACACGCTGTTTCCCTGGCTGACCGTGGCCGATAACATCGCCTTCGGCCTGCGCGAAAAAGGCGTGCCCGAGGCCCAGCGCCGGGAGATTGTCGCAAGCTATGTGGAGAAAGTAGGGCTGAAGGGTTTCGAAAATCATTTCCCCAAGCAGCTTTCCGGCGGCATGCAGCAGCGCACGGCGATTGCGCGGGCCTTGGCCAATGATCCCGAAATTCTCCTGCTCGACGAGCCCTTCGGCGCGCTCGACAATCAAACCCGCTCCTTGATGCAGGAACTGTTGCTGGGAATCTGGGAGCGCGACCGCAAAACCGTGCTGTTCGTCACCCATGATATCGAGGAGGCGATTTTCCTCGCCTCGCGCGTCATCGTCATGTCGGCGCGGCCAGGGCGGATCAAGGCCGATGTTCCGGTCGACCTGCCGCACCCGCGCCATTACACGATGAAAGTAAGCCCAGAATTTTCGGCCCTCAAAGCCCGGTTAACCGAAGAAATCCGCGCCGAAGCGGTACTGGCGGCGATGGAGCATTGAGGGGGGAGGACCCGCCAGATGTGCTGACAATCGCCCCGACGATGTGCACGCGGCACTAGACGCCGAGGTGGCGGGTACGGTGTAAAGCGAAGCCCCGCCCGGGGGGTGAGCCTCGGGGCGAGGAGGTTTGTTAAAGTGGTTAAGGGTTAAGATTATCATCCCTTAGTCGCTTACATTCATAGATATAATTTCTTATCATTTGTAAATTTTCCTTAGGTGATAGAGTTGGGCAATATATTGGATAAAAATGGTTTTTATATCCGCTGAACCTAGTGTATTCAATTTTTTTGGTTTCACAAATTCTTCTGTCAAAATCTCCTGATTTAACGGTGTTTATTCCACCAGACAAACCACCCATATGGCCAAACCATTCAGTACCATCATTATTAGCGATTAATGTGCCTCTCACACGATCTCTGCTCGGATGGTTCTTATTAATAATAGGATTTATCTCTACAATAATTCTGTTTTTC
>NZ_LAJY01000399.1 GCF_000963705.1 Elstera litoralis
CCTCATTCGAGAGCAACTTTAAGCTGCTCGATCTGCGTGTAGCCGTTGCGCTGAAAGTCCTGAACGGCGTTTTCGTGAACGCCTTCCAGCAGCAGAACGCGGATTTTATCTTTGGCAAGGGAATGCCGGGTCATTCTAAAAACCTTCCAACGAAGACGGCTCAGGGCCAAGGGTGCAGGCCTGTCCTAATCGAAGCGGGCCTAGCCTTCGAGAATTTCTTCCGCCGGATAGCCCTGCAAGAACAGCAACCCGGTAAGATCCGAGTGGTTCAGCGACAGATGCGCCGCCGCCGCCACAATCGGTTTTGCCCGGAACGCCACACCGAAGCCCGCGACCGAGAGCATATCGAGATCATTCGCCCCATCGCCGACCGCAAGCGTGGCCGAGAGCGGTAGGCCGCGCTGAAGCGCCACCGATTCCAGCGTGCGGCGCTTGGCAGCTCTATCGAAGATGGGTTCGATCAGACGGCCCGTGAGGCGGCGCTCGCCGCTGCCGGTGAGTTCCAGATGATTGCAGTGAACGGCATGGCAGCCCAGGGTTTTGGCAACCGGATCGGCGAAATAGCCGAAGCCGCCGGTGGCAATCACGCAATGCGCGCCGTGGTGGGCCATCGTTGCAATCAGGCTTTTCGCGCCGGGCATCAGGCGAATGCGCGCGGCGCAGGTATCCATGATCGCAACGGGCAGATCGGCCAGCAAGGCTACGCGCTCGCGCACACTGGTGGCGAAATCCACCTCGCCGCGCATCGATTTTTCCGTAATCGCCGCAATCTGCGGGCCGATGCCGATATCGGCGGCCAGATCATCCAGCATTTCATTTTCGATGAGCGTCGATTCCATATCGGCGACGAGCAAGAGCTTCCGTCGGCCCGCCGTTTCGACCAGATTGGCATCGACGGGCTTATCGGCTAAAGCCGCGCGGAGCCGGGCAAGATCGATCGGCTGCGAGGTGACGATATCCGCAGCAACGCCCGGCACCAGCCAGCGTACCGCCGAGCCGTGCAGATTGGCGACGGATATCGCCTCGGCCACTAGCGCGTCGGTGACGGCGGGGGTCGTAGGCGCGGAACTGAGGACCAGGGTAAAAGGCATGGACCATCCATTATGAACAAGAGCACACGACAGCGGCTCATCCTGGCGGGACCGACGGCGAGCGGCAAGTCTGCCCTGGCCTTAGCGGTGGCCGAGCAGACGGGTGCTGTTATCATCAATGCCGATTCAATGCAGCTATATCGTGAGCTGCGCCTGATTACCGCCCGTCCCAGCCAAGCGGAGGAGGCCCAGGCCCCGCACGCGCTTTACGGCTATCTTTCGACTGCCGACGCCGCAACGGCGGAAAGCTGGCGGCAGGATGTTGTCACCCTGTTGGATGGGTTAGGCGATGCGCCCGCGCTGCTGGTTGGCGGCACCGGCCTCTATATCAAGGCACTGATGGAGGGTTTCGCCGATCTGCCGCAGGTACCGCCGGAGGTGCGCGACGCGGTAGGGGAACTGCATGCCGCCGAGGGGGCCTTGCCCTTTCACGCCCGCCTCGCCGCCGTCGATCCTGCCAGCGCCGAGCGTCTGCGCCCCTCCGACAGCCAGCGGGTGAAGCGCGCTTACGAGGTCTGGGCGGCGACAGGAAAGCCCTTTAGCAGCTTCCTCCACGCGCCGCGCTCCGGCCCGCCGGCGGGCTATTCTTTCGTCCCCGTAGTGCTCGCGCCGGACCGGGCGTGGCTTTATGAGCGGATCAATCAGCGTTTTTCTCAGATGGTCGAGACCGGCGCGCTGGACGAAATCGCCGCTTTTGCCGATCGTCTGCCCCAGCTTCCGAAGGAGGCCCCCTTACGCAAAGCCGTGGGTGTGCCAGAATTGCTGTCCTATCATCAGGGTGAGATCGGGTTGCCCGAAGCAATAACCTTGGCGCAAGCCGCCAGCCGCCAGTATGCCAAGCGGCAAACTACCTGGTTTAAACACCAGCTTTCCGGCGCTCTGACCGTTGATCCGCAACAATATAATCGAGCTATGCAGGAAATCTTGTCGATCATGACGCAAACCAACTTGACCGGCTGACCCGCCCCCGCATAGCGTCT
>NZ_LAJY01000004.1 GCF_000963705.1 Elstera litoralis
TACAATACGAATACGGGCCGCCTGACCGAGGCGATGTTCGACGCGGTGATCGCCCGCTGCCGGGCCTTGGTCAGCTAATACAGAACCACGCCGCGTCGCCGAGGGCGACGGCGAGCCCCATTTCGGCCCAAAGTGCCAGGGCTGCGACAATCGCCCCCCCGGCCAGCGTCCAAAAGAACAGTTTCTGCGTCATGGCGTCTGTCCCACCGCGCCGCGCACCGGCACGGCTTTTTCCGAAATCGGTAAATGCACCACCGCGGCCATCAGCGCGAGGGCAATCGAAAGATACCAGATTAGATCATAGGATTGCAGATGGTCATAAGCCCAACCGCCGCCGAATGCGCCCAGGAATGCGCCGAGCTGGTGGAACATGAACACGAACCCATAGAGCATCGCCATATAGCGCATGCCGAACATCCGCGCGACGATGCCGGAGGTTAGCGGCACCGTGCCGAGCCAGAGGAAGCCCATCCCCGCGCCGAAAGCAACCGCCGTAACCGGGCTCAGCGGCAGCACGAGGAACAGCGTAATCACCACGCCGCGCGCCGCATAAACGAGGCTCAGCAGATATTTCGGCGAGAACCGTGCGCCCAACTGCCCGAACAGATACGAGCCGATAATATTGAACAGCCCAATCATCGCCAGCGCCCAGGCCGTGACGCTGCTCGGCATATTATTGTCGCGCAAAAACGCCGGCAGATGGGTGGCGACGAACGCGACGTGGAAACCGCAGACGAAAAAGCCGATGTTCAACAGCCAGTAGGAGCCGTTGCCAAGCGCCGTGCGGATCGTCGGCTTCAGATCGGCCCCAAAGCCCTGGCCTTGCGGCGGTAGCGGCGTTTTAAGGCCCAAGGAGAGCGGAATCATCAGCGCGGCCATCACTGCCAGCACAAGGAAGGCCCCGCCCCAGCCCATCTGATCCAACATATATTGTGCGCCCGGCACCACGGCGAACATGCCGAAAGACCCCGCCGCGGTGCAAATCCCAAACGCCTGCGTGCGCTTTTCCGGCGGCACCATCCGCCCAACCGCGCCGAGCACGGTGCCGTAGGTAGTACCCGACAAACCGATACCGATCATCACGCCGAGCGAGAATTGCAGCCCGACCGGATCGGCCCAAACATAGGTGAGGATCAGCCCCAAGGCGTAAATCAGCCCGCCCGCCATGCCGATGCGCACGGAGCCCCAACGGTCGGAAAACAGCCCAATCACCGGCTGGCACACGCCCCAGAGCAACTGCTGAAACGCCAGCGATAGGCCGATGACGCTGCGCCCCACGTCGAGATCCATCGACAGGGCCGGGACGAAAATCCCGAACGATTGGCGCGTGCCCATAGCGATGATGAGCATCATCACCCCCGACACAAGAACGATGAGCGTTTGGCCGCGCATAGACTATCCCCCTCAAAACCTGCTGAGTTTCACCCTAGAGATTTGTGCAACCGCGCTCAATCGAATAGATGTCGTGGTAACAATACGAAATTTGCATGGATAAAATCCCCGCCCGTCACGGGCCTGTGTGCGGCGCGGGGCAGAGGTTCGAATGTTGCGCGCGCGCCTCCCTTTCCTTTCCGGCGCGGTTCCGCTACACCCACGGCATCAGGGTAGGATTTCGGCTTCCCTGGTCGAAACCCCTGCCCGCTTTTTGGATAAAGCGCAGTTAGGCGAGGAGTCGTTACGATGGCCGACAATAATTTCGATGTGGTTTTTGTGGGCGGTGGTCCCGGCGGCTACATCGGTGCGATCCGCGCCGCCCAGCTTGGCCTGAAGACGGCCTGCATCGATAAGCGCGGCGCCTTCGGCGGCACCTGCCTGAATGTCGGCTGCATTCCCTCGAAAGCGCTGCTGAAATCGTCGGAATATTTCCATCTCGCCCAGCACGGCCTCAGCGATCACGGCTTCTCGGTCGGCGAGGTTAAGCTTGATCTGCCGAAGATGATGGCGCGGAAAGATAAGGTGGTTGGCGATACCGTTAAGGGTATCGACTTCCTGTTCAAAAAGAACAAGGTGACGCCGTTCAAAGGAGCCGCGACGATTACCGGCCCGAACACGGTGAAAGTCGTGCTCAATGACGGCGGCGAAGAAGTGCTGACGGCGAAGAATATCATCATCGCCACCGGGTCGGACGTTGTCGCCCTGCCCGGCCTGACCATCGATGAGCAAGTGATTGTCTCCTCCACTGGCGCGCTCGCCTTGGGCGCAGTGCCGAAGCATCTCGTTGTCATTGGCGGCGGCGTCATCGGCCTCGAACTCGGCTCGGTCTGGCAGCGCCTGGGCGCGAAAGTCACCGTTGTGGAGTTTTTGGATCGCCTGATCCCCGGTATGGACGGCGAAATTGCCAAGAATGTTCAGCGCGTGCTGGCGAAACAGGGCATGGACTTCAAGCTGGGCAAGAAGGTGGTGAAGGGCGAAAAGGGTAAGGCGGGCGTCACCCTTACCCTTGAACCGGCTGCGGGCGGGGCCGCCGAAACGCTGGATGCCGATGTGGTGTTGGTCGCCATCGGTCGCCGCCCCTATACCGATAATCTCGGGCTCGATAAAGTTGGCGTTGCGCTCGATCCGAAGGGCCGGGTGGTGGTGGATCACCACTATAAATCCTCAGTTCCGTCGATCTTCGCCATCGGCGACGTGATTACCGGGCCGATGCTGGCCCATAAGGCCGAAGAAGAGGGTGTCGCCATCGCCGAACTGCTGGCGGGCCAGGCCGGGCACGTAAATTACGACGTGATCCCCTCGGTCATCTATACGTCGCCGGAAGTCGCCAGCGTCGGCAAGACCGAAGAAGAACTGAAGGCGGCGGGCATCGACTATAAAGTCGGCAAAGTCCCCTTCAGCGTCAACGCCCGCGCCCGGGCGAATGGCGATATCGAAGGCTTCGTGAAGATCCTCACCGATGCGCGCACCGATAAGGTCTTGGGCTGCCACATCATCCACGCCGACGCCGGGACGCTTATTGCCGAAGCGGCGCTCGCGATGGAATTCGGGGCGTCCGCCGAAGATATCGCCCGCACCTGCCACGCACATCCGACCGTCTCGGAAGTCATCAAGGAAGCGGGCCTTGCCGCCAATGGCCGCACGCTGAATATGTAACCCCTGAGATTTTAGCATTTTTTTTTGGGCTTGAGCTTCCTGCTCAAGCCCTTTTTTTAAGCACCTACGAAAAATACAAAATGCAATCCTCGTGTAACCAATAATTAAGCTCGCTTAAATAATATTTTAGACGAGGCAACTCTATCGGCGAGGCGAAAATGCGTAAAATCCTAATATCGGCCTGTTTTCTGACGTTTGCCGCCCCTCACGCTTTCGCTCAGCAGCCCGTTAAGCTGACCACACTGGACTGGTGCCCCTTTACCTGCCCCGGCGAGGCCGACGGGGGGTTCAATAGTTATATTGCGCGGGAGGCCTTTAAAGCCGCTGGTGTGTCGGTCGAAATCGAGTTTCTTCCCTGGCTACGGGCAATCGAAAAAGCCAAAGATTCTCAGGAAGTTGTCGGCTATTTTCCGGCTTATCCCGAAGGGGTTCGCCCCGAGTTCACGGGATCGCCGTCGATTGGCAGCAGCCGCGTTGGACTAGCCTTGCTGAAAAACCGCCCCGTTCCGGCAGCAACGGTCGAAGCGCTTAAACCGCTCAAGATCGGTGCCGTCGCCGGCTATAAAAACTCAAAACCTCTGGCAGAGGCCGTCCGTGGCGGGCTGAAGCTCGACGAAGCGAGCGACGATCTGACGAATATCAGAAAGCTCGCGGCGGGCCGGATTGATGCCGCCGAAATCGATGAATTCGTGCTGGGTCATATGCTCCACACCGATTCGCGCCTTGCCGACGTGAAAGGGACCGTGGCGTTCAAACTAAACCTGGAAGAAATGCCCCTGGTCGTTGCCTTCAATAAGACTGCCGCCGGGCAAAAACATCTGGCCCTTTTTACGCAAGGGCTCGCCACCCTGAATATTCCTGAACTGCAAAAAGCCTATTTCGCCGCGCGGCAATAGATAAAAAGGCCGGGGGTTTAATGCCCCCGGCCGAAAGCCTTACGCCTTGGCGAGGTTCGCCGCGACGAAGTCCCAGTTCACCAGATTATCCAGGAACGACTGCACGAAATCCGGGCGGCGGTTTTGGAAATCCAGATAATAGGCGTGTTCCCACACATCGACCGTGAGAAGCGCGGTTTGGCCGTGGGCCATCGGCAGATCGGCGTTCGGGGTTTTGGTGATCTTCAGCGCGCCGCCTTCGACGACGAGCCAGGCCCAGCCGGAGCCGAACTGGCCGACGGCAGCCGCCTTGAACTGGTCCTTGAAGGCATCGAAGGAGCCAAAAGCGGCTTCGATCTTGGCCAACAGGTCGCCCGTGGGCGTGCCGCCGCCATTCGGCTTGAGGCAATTCCAGAAGAACGTGTGGTTCCACACCTGGGCGGCATTATTAAAGATACCGGCCTTGGCGGGGTCTTTCGCTGCGTCGAGAATAATCTCTTCAAGCGTTTTATCGGCCAGGGGGGTGTCTTTAATCAGGTTATTGAGGTTGGTCACATAGGCCTGATGATGCTTCGCATGGTGGAAGCTAAAGGTCTGTGCGGACATGTGCGGCTCGAGCGCGTTCGGAGCGAAGGGCAGAGCGGGAAGTTCGAAAGCCATTGGTGTCCTCGAAAAATTAGGTGGTGAGTGAAACCAGACCATTAGATAAGGATGTTCGTCGCCGAAGGGAACCCTTGGCAAATTAGGGTTGTTCTAAAAAAGGATGGTTTGTCCGTGGAAAATCCGCCGCCCGCCCCGCTCTCTGCCTGCGGAACCCTGCTGCGGCAGGGCGATAAAGCGCGGTTTCTCACAGCTTTACTGGCCCCGGCCGAGGCACGCGAAGGCTTATTCGCACTCTATGCCTTCAATCTGGAAGTCGCCAAAACCCGCGAGATGGTGAGCGAGCCGATGCTGGGGCAGATTCGCCTGCAATGGTGGCGGGAGACTTTGGGCGAAATTTTCGCCGGGCAAACCCCGCGCAAGCACGAGGTCGTCACCCCGCTCGCCGACACCATCCGCCGCTTCGCCCTACCCCACGCCCCCTTCGCCGCCCTAATCGATGGGCGCGAGCAAGATCTGCAAATGCCGCCCCCCGGAACGGAGGCGGAGTTCGCCGCCTATCTGGATGCCACCGGCGGCATGCTGGGGCGGCTTGCAGCCCAAATCACCGGAGCCGATCCCGAACAGGCGGCACTGCGGGCGAGCGCCTATGCCAAAGCCGGAACCCTCATCGGCATCGCCCGGCGCGCGCAGTTGGGCCGCGTCGATCTGCCGTTGGACCGACTCGGCGCGGCGGGGCTTACCGCCCGCAGCATCCGCGATGGGGTGCCCTCGGAAGCCCTCTCGAAACTGGTGTTGGCGTTCACGCAGGAGATCGAACAGAGCTTGGCAACCCTGCCGCGCGCGCGCCGGGCGGGCGGGGCCGCCCTTCTCACCGGAACCCTCGCCCGCCGCCTGATGAAAGGTTTGAAGGCCGCAGGCGGCGATCCGTTTCTGGCGGCAGCACAGCTTCGTGCCCGGCCCGATGGGCTGTTACCGCTGCACCTCTGGTGGGCGTTGCGCCTCGGGCGGCTTTAAATCCGAAAAAAGCTTGCCCCGGTCCGCCATCCCAGGCTTGCCAAACAGGGGGGTTTTCAGCCATATTCAAGCGCTTGCTGAAGAAAGCTTAGGTTTTTCTTCGACTCGCAAAGGGTCCGGGGGGGCCGGTTGCCGCCCTGCCTTTCGGTCTAACGAAGTGGGAACGCCATGCCGATTACGCCGTTCCAGGCCTTTCGCCTGTCGAAAAGCGAATATGAAGTTTTACGGGTCATCGAAAAAAAAGATCGATGAATTCCTGGAAGAAAACTATTTTCCCGGCCTCACCGTAACGGTGCCGCTGCCGACGAAAATGGTGACCGACCGCATTCTGCACTCGATCATGCAGCGCTACCAGGAAGCCGGGTGGCTGATCGAGCGCAAGGGTGTGGCGGGTGAAGCGATCACTGTAGAATTCACGCCGACGCGCGCCGATCTGGAATAGTAAGGAGGCTTCTAAGGCTTGCCTTGGAAACCCTTGGTCGGATAGTCTACCGCTATGACATTGATCCTCGGACTCAGCCTGCGAATTACGAACCCGGCCCTTCGTTAAGGGTCGGGCAGTATTTTTTGCGTTTTTAGGCTGATTCTCCGAGGAGTGACCCGTGTCACAATCCCTTTTACGCGCCGCCGATGCTGCGGTTGCCGTTGATCTCTCCCACACCACTGCCTGTTTTTCGGTCTCGGCTTTAGCCGACCCTGGCCTCTTGCCGCGCCTGCTGGAGCCTTTCGCCAAGCGCGGACTGGTGCCGAGCGCGCTCTACGCCCGCCAACACGGCGAGGATGTCTCCGTTGATATTCAAGTCGATGGCCTCGGGCAGGAGCAGGCGGCGATGATCGGGCGCGGGATGCGCCAGATTTTCGGCGTCGATGTGGTGCTCGTGTCGCAGCGGGTTTCGGCGTGAGGTGCATTGCCGCCCCGCACGCCACTTGCTAGCCTGCCGACGCCATGATGCCAAAGCCCCCCACCATCGCCCTGCTCGCCAGCCCCGGTTTTCGCCGCTCGGAGAATAGTCCGCTATCCGCCTTGCTGACGGTGCTGGTCCCCTTCCTCACCCATGTCTGCCCGGCCAAGCTGGTGGCGATGCGCACGACCTATGAGGCGGCACAGGCGGCGGGGTTTCTCACCGGCTATCCCCATTGGGACGTGCTGCCGCCGTGGGAGGAAGGCTCAATCGCCACCGTGGCGGCGCGGCTCGTGGAAGGCGACATCGATTGGGTGATCTATCTCGCCGATCCAGGGGATTTGATTTCGCTGTTTCCCGAATCGATTGCGCTTAAGCGGCAGTGTGTCGTGCATGGCAGGCCGTTCCTAGCAACAGTCCGCGCCGCCTCGGAATGGTGCCTGCTGCAATGGATTGCGCATGACCCGGTTAGCGCCGCACAGCATCTTTGCCGTTTGGACGATCCCGCTGCCGCCGCAACCCTCCCAAGTGCCACCACCCTCGGCCTTGTAGCGCACGACACGCGCAAAGCGGCGATGCTCGGCTATGTGGAAACCTGGTTTCCACTGCTCGATCAATTCCGCCTGCGGCTCTCCACCGGCACTACCGGCGGGCTGCTGAATGGGCAGGTGCCGGAGCGCTTAGGCGCGGTGCCCGAAGCCCTCCGAGAACAGGTATCGCGCCAAGCCGCCCGGCTGTCGGGGCGTTCGACGCCCTGGACCACCTCCTACCTCTCCGGCCCGAAAGGCGGCGACGCCCAGATTGCCGACCGTGTCCTGCGCGAACCGGGCGCGACAATTCTATTCTTTGAAGATCCCCATGTTGCCCGCGAACATGAGGCGGATATTCAACTGTTGGAGCGGATTGCCCGGCTCAATACCTACCAAAACGCCTGCCTGCACGATCCGGTCACAGCCCAAACCTGGGCGGCGCTCTGGACGCAAGCGCTCGCCGCCGGGCTTGCGCCGAAACTAAAAACCTAAGAAATCAAACAGGGGGAAGCGGTGAACGCGAATATCTATGCAACGCTCTACGCGCGATTTCAGCATAAGCTCGATGCCACCTGCATCGAAACTACCGAAGGCCGGATCATTACCTTCCGGGAGTTGGATCAAGCGACGGCGCGCATCGCCAATTTACTCACCGGCCTCGGGCTGACCAAGGAAGACCGCGTTGCCGCCCAAGTCGATAAATCGCCCGAAGCGCTGATTCTCTGCCTCGGCGTGCAGCGGGCTGGCTTTGCCTTTTTGCCGCTGAATGCCGCCTATCAAACCTCCGAAGTCGCCTATTTTCTGGAGAATGCCGCGCCGAAACTGGTGGTTTGCCGCGCCGCCAATCTCGATGCGATTACTGGCATCGCCGGGGGCGCAACCGTGCTCACCCTCGAAAGCGATGGCAGCGGCGCGCTGACCGAAGCCGCCGCCGGGCAAAGCGATCGTTTCACCACCGTCACCAGCGCTGATGACGATATGGCGGCGATTCTCTACACCTCCGGCACCACCGGGCGGGCGAAGGGCGCGATGCTGACCCACGGCAATCTTTCGACCAATGTCGCCGTGACCAATCAATTCTGGGGCTGGGTGCCGGGCGATATACTGCTGCACGCCCTGCCGATTTTCCACGTCCACGGGCTGTTCGTCGCCTGCAATAACGCGCTCTATAATGCGAGCCCGATGCTGTGGCACGCGAAGTTCGACGCGGCGGCGGTGCTGAAGGATCTTGCGCGCGCCACCGTACTGATGGGCGTGCCGACTTTCTACACGCGGCTTCTGTCCCTGCCCGACTTTGGCAAAGAGGCGGTTGCCAATATGCGCCTCTTCATCTCCGGCTCGGCCCCGCTGCTGATCGAAACCTTCCAGGAATTCACCGCCCGCACCGGGCAGGTGATTCTGGAGCGCTACGGCATGACCGAAGTGCAAATGGCGATTTCGAACCCCTGGGATGGCGAACGGATCGGCGGCACCGTCGGCCTGCCGCTGCCCGGCGTCAGCGTGCGCATCGTCGATGAGGCGGGGGCGGAGAGCGCCACGGGCGAAACCGGCGCGATTCTGCTGAAAGGCCCGAATATCTTTCGCGGCTATTGGCAAATGCCGGAAAAAACCAAAGAAGATTTCACCGAGGACGGTTGGTTCAAAACCGGCGATATGGGCAAGCGCGACGCAAGCGGCTACATCAGCATCGTCGGGCGCGCGAAGGATCTCATCATCTGCGGCGGGCTGAACGTCTATCCCAAGGAAATCGAAGAGCTGCTGGATGCCGTGCCCAGTATCGAAGAAAGCGCCGTCATCGCCATGCCCCACCCGGATTTCGGCGAGGCGGTTGCTGCCGTCATTGTGCTGAAGCCGGGCGCAAGCCTGAGCGAAGAGGCGGTGGTCGAGCACGTCAAAAGCCACCTCGCCAACTTTAAAGTGCCGAAAGCCGTCTTCTTCACGCCCGATTTACCGCGCAACGCGATGGGCAAGGTACAGAAAAACATTCTTAGGCAAACCTATTTTCCGCCGAAGGCCTGAGCTTACGGAAGGCTCACGCTTTGCGCGGCGGGGGCCTTCACCACGGCGGTAATCGGCACCAGAACGAGGCCCTTGCCGGCTAGCGTCGGCAGCCATTCGCGCAGGGCGGCAATCGTATTATCCTTCGGGTGGCCGATAGCGACGCCCTTGCCGGTGCGCAACGCCACGGTTTCGAGATGGCGCAACTGCTTGCGCACCCCGTCGAGCGAGGGGTCATCGTCTAAGAAAACGTCGCGGTCGATATTCGGCACCGCCATTTTGCGGGCGAGCGGCGTGCCGACCGATTGCGCCGAGGTGCGACTATCGAGCCACAGCAGCCCGCGCGCGCGCAATTCGGCGATCACCGGCGTCATCCCCGCCTCCCACGTGGTGAAGCGGCTGCCCATGTGATTATTGATGCCGACATAGCCGTCGAATTTCCCAAGATTGCTGCGGACGCGGCGCTGCACTTCTTCGGGCGAGAGTGCCATCGTCAGCGCGTCCGGGCCGGGGTCCATCGGCAGAACGGGCTGCATCGGCATATGAACCATCAGTTCGTGCCCGCGATGATGGGCTTCCGCCGTTTGCGCGGGGAGGTTCTGGCCGTAGGCAGATAGGAAAGCGTGAGCGGCCCCGGCAAAGCGACCGTCTGGGCCGAGCGGGCGCGGTCCACCCCCATATCGTCGATAACGATCACCACTTTCGCCCGGCCCTCGCTGGGCGGGGCCGCGACGGCGTAGCGTTTCCACGGCGAGCTCAAGCCCTCGTGGAGTTCTCAAGGGGCCGTAGCCCCTTGAGCGGGGTTGGGGGCCGAGCCCCCTAGAACAAGAAGTATCTTTGCGCCATCGGCAGTTCTTTTGCGGGCTCGCACACCAGCAACTCGCCGTCGGCGCGGACTTCGTAGGTTTCCGGGTCGATGGTGATCGTGGGGGTGGCGTCGTTGAACACCATATCGGCTTTGGAGAGGCCGCCACGCACATTTTCCACCGCTTCAACGCGCTTTGCGAGGCCGAGCCGTTCCTTCACGCCGCCGTCGAGCGCCGCTTTGGAGACGAAGGTGATGCAGCTTGCGGTTTTGGCTTTGCCGAAGCTGCCGAACATCGGGCGGTAGTGGACGGGCTGCGGGGTTGGGATGGAGGCGTTTGGATCGCCCATCGCCGCCGCCGCGATCATACCGCCTTTGATAACCATATCGGGCTTCACGCCGAAGAAGGCGGGTGACCAGATCACGAGGTCGGCAAGCTTGCCCACTTCGACCGAACCGATATGGCGGCTCATGCCGTGGGAGCGGGCGGGGTTGATGGTATATTTGGCGATATAGCGTTTGGCGCGGAAGTTATCGTTGCCGCGTGCGGCATCGTCCCCGAGCGGCCCGCGCTGCTGCTTCATCTTATGGGCGGTCTGCCAGGTGCGCAGGATGACTTCGCCGATGCGGCCCATCGCCTGACTGTCCGAGGACATCATCGCGAGCGCGCCGAGATCGTGCAGAATATCTTCCGCTGCGATGGTTTCCTTGCGGATGCGGCTTTCGGCGAAGGCGAGGTCTTCCGCAATCCCCGAATCGAGGTGATGGCAGACCATGAGCATGTCGAGATGCTCATCGAGCGTATTCACCGTGAAGGGGCGCGTTGGGTTGGTGGAGGAGGGCAGCACGTTCGGCAAGCCCGCGACGCGCATAATATCCGGCGCATGGCCGCCCCCCGCGCCCTCGGTGTGGAAGGCATGGATAGTGCGGCCCTTGAAGGCGGCGATGGTATCTTCGACGAAGCCGCTTTCGTTGAGCGTGTCGGAGTGGATCATCACCTGCACGTCGTATTTATCGGCGACGGCGAGGCAGCAGTCGATGGCCGCAGGGGTCGTGCCCCAATCCTCGTGTAGCTTCAGCGCACACGCCCCCGCCAGTACCTGTTCTTCCAGGGCGTCGGGCAGCGAGGCATTGCCCTTACCCGCAAAAGCGAGGTTCATCGGGAAACTGTCGGCGGCCAGCAGCATGCGTTCGATATGCCAGGGGCCGGGGGTGCAGGTGGTGGCATTGGTGCCCGCCGCAGGGCCTGTGCCGCCGCCGAGCATGGTGGTGACGCCGGACATCAAGGCTTCTTCGATCTGCTGCGGGCAGATGAAGTGGATGTGCGTGTCGATCCCGCCTGCGGTGATGATCTTACCTTCGCCCGCGATAATCTCGGTGCCGGGGCCGATAACAATCGTCACATCCGGCTGAATATCCGGGTTCCCGGCCTTGCCGATGGCGACGATGTTGCCGTCTTTCAGGCCGATATCGGCTTTGACGATGCCGGTCATCGCGTCGAGAATGAGGGCATTGGTGATGACCGTATCGACAGCCCCTTCGGCGCGCGTCATTTGCGACTGGCCCATGCCGTCGCGGATCACTTTGCCGCCGCCGAATTTCACCTCTTCGCCGTAGGTGGTGAGATCTTTCTCCACCTCGATGATAAGGTCGGTATCGGCAAGCCGCACCTTATCGCCCACGGTGGGGCCGAACATATCGGCATAGGCGGTGCGCGAAATGCGGCTGGTGCTGTTGCGCGACGATGGCGCGGCCCCCGCCGGCGGCAGGCTTCCCATCACGCTTTGCCGGAACCCGAAGGCGCGGCGTGCGCCCGCGACTTCCACCAGCGTCACCGTGCGCGACTGGCCGGGCTCGAAGCGCACGGCGGTTCCGGCGGGAATATCGAGGCGGAAACCGAGGGTGGCGGCGCGGTCGAATACCAGGGCCGCGTTGGTTTCATAGAAGTGATAATGGCTGCCGACTTGCACCGGGCGTCGCCACTATTGGCGACTTCCAGGGTGATCGTCGGGCGACCAACATTCAGCTCAAGCTCGCCCGCCTTGGGGGTGATTTCGCCGGGGATCATGGTTAGCCTGCCACGGCGAGCGCAACGCCCGCAATTGCCGCGACCGCGCCGGAGAGACGCGCCAGCAGCGCGCGCTTCTGCCCAAGACCGAAGGCGACCCCGGCGAGATGCAGCGCCGCCGTCGAAATAGCAAAGCCAATCCCGAAGCTAAGGGTTGACGCATCGCCCACTTCGCCGCCGTGGGCGTAGCCGTGGAACACGGCGAAGAAGCCGACAAGAACCGCGCCCACCCAGGCCGGGGTTTTCACCGCCAGTGCCGTCAGCAGCCCGAGCACGATCACCGAGGCGAGAATGGTCGCTCGACGAAGGGCAACTCAACCCCCATCAACGCCGCACTAAAGCCCAGTGCCATACAGCCGACGAAAGCCATCGGTATCGCCCAGATCGCCCGTCCGCCGATGAGCGCCGACCACAGTCCGACCGTGAGCATCGCCAGCAGATGATCGAGCCCCGTCAGCGGGTGGCTCAACCCGGCGGCGAGCGAGCCGTGCGCCACGGGATCGAGGTGGGCGAAAGCGGGCGTGGAGACCGTCAAGGCGGCCAGCACGATCATCGAACGGGTTTCATGAAAATTTCCTCGCTTAACGAATGGGCTGGTGAACGGTGACGAGCTTGGTGCCGTCCGGAAAAGTGGCTTCGACCTGCACGTCGTGGATCATCTCAGGGATGCCCGCCATCACCTGATCGCGGCGCAGAACCTGCGCGCCCGCGCTCATCAGATCGGCGACGCTGCGACCGTCGCGCGCGCCTTCCACGACGAAATCGGTAATCAGCGCAATCGCTTCCGGGTGATTGAGCTTTACGCCGCGCTCCAGGCGGCGGCGGGCGACAATCGCCGCCATTGCAATCAGCAGCTTGTCTTTTTCACGCGGGGTCAGGTTCATCTAAACGCTCCACACACGGGGTAACGGGCGGCCCATCAACAACGGCGCGACGCTGGCGAAAACCTGGGCCAGCGGCTCCAGCCGGTCGGCGAGGCCGCGTAAGATCAGCATATCATCCCAGGCGCTGGCGGCGACCCGGCAGGCGGCTTTTTCCAATCTTTCGCGCACAGGACCGAGAAGATCAACCGCGCCCGGCAGCACCGCCATCAATACGCCCGCGACGTAAGCGCCGCCCGCTATACCCGGCCGGGCGAGTTGGGCCTGAATATCGCCCTCGATGCGCACGCTATCGGCATAAATCAGTTTTCCACCGCGTGTGATGCGCCAATGATCGCGTAAGGCTCCAGCGGTCATCGTCTCGCCCGAGGCGGTGCGCCCGAACACCAGCATTTCACCGGCGACGAAACGGGCATCGGCGGCGAGATCAACGTTCATGCGCCGCGTCAACCGGGCGCGGTCGAAGAGGATCGTTCCTTGCGGTAGCCACGCCAGCGCCGCGCCGTCGGCCACGTTCAGGCGCACATCCACCTGGGTATCGTTCGAATCGAGCGCGCGATAGACCCGTTCTGCCGATTGCGAGGTAATTATGCCTTGGGTTCCGGCTTCCGCCCGTACCGCAATCTGAACCTTATCACCGCCGACCATGCCGCCGCCGGTATTGACGATAACCCCCTCAAACCCGTGATCGGAGCGCGGGCGCATCAGCCGGTAGCCGCCGCTTTCATGCAGCGTGCCGATGCCGGTGCCGCGCGCGCCGCAAACGAGGCTGGCGCGAATGCCGCCGTCGACGCGAACGCGGCCAATCGGCGTTACCGCGCGCGGCGGTTCAGACAGCAAGATGGCGGCGGACATCCGTTTCGACCATTTCAGCGCGTTTGCCCGCGAGCACCACTTGCCCCCGGTCCATCACAGCGTAGCTGTTGGCAAGGTCGCGCGCGAACTCGAAATATTGCTCCACCAGCACTATCGCCATATCGGTGGTTTCGCGTAAGAATTCCAGCGCCCGGCCAATGTCTTTGATGATCGACGGCTGAATACCCTCGGTCGGCTCGTCCAGAACCAGCAGCTTCGGGCGCATCACCAGGGCGCGGCCAATGGCGAGCTGCTGCTGCTGCCCGCCGGAAAGATCACCGCCACGCCGCCCCAGCATTTCTTCCAGCACCGGGAACAGCGCAAAGACGCTGTCGGGAATGTTCCGCTCCTTACGCGGCAGTCCGGCAAAACCCGTTTCCAGATTTTCCTGCACCGTCAGCAGCGGAAAAATCTCGCGGCCTTGCGGGACGATAGCGACGCCGTTGCGGGCGCGCCGGTAGGGCGGGAGTTTTGAGATATCCTCGCCGTTCCACAGAATTTTGCCGCGCGCGATGCCCTGCTGCCCAACGATGGCGCGCAGCAGACTGGTTTTCCCCACGCCATTGCGCCCGAGAATGCAGGTAATCTGCTTCGGCACGGCGGTAATCGAGACGTCGCGCAAGGCTTGGGCCGCGCCGTAAT
This sequence comes from Elstera litoralis, assembly GCF_000963705.1. Lineage (GTDB taxonomy): Bacteria > Pseudomonadota > Alphaproteobacteria > Elsterales > Elsteraceae > Elstera > Elstera litoralis. The sequence continues at coordinate 14,264 of NZ_LAJY01000004.1, forward strand.
AGAGATCGATGTTTTCGACACTCAGCATGGGGCGCTCCTATCGACCGAGATAAACTTCGACGACGCGCTCGTTGGACGAGACTTCATCGATGGTGCCCTCTGCCAGCACCGCACCTTCGTGCAGGCAGGTCACGGTGACGCCGAGCATACGGATAAAGTGCATATCATGTTCCACTACCACGACCGAATGCGTCTGGGCGATGTCGCGCAGCAGGTGGGCGGTATCCTCGGTTTCGGCGTCGGTCATCCCGGCGACCGGCTCATCGACCAGCAGCAGCTTCGGGTCTTGCGCCAGCAGCATGCCGATTTCCAGCCACTGTTTCTGCCCGTGACTGAGCGCGCCCGCGATGCGGTGACGGTGATCGATCAGGCGGATGCGCGTGAGGATACCCGCGATCTGCTCGTCGGTAATGCGGTTGCGCGCGCCGAACAGGGCCGAGCCGGGGGTACGCGCCCCCTTCAGCGCCAAGCGCAAATTATCGGCGACGGTCAGGCTTTCGAACACGGTCGGCTTTTGGAACTTGCGGCCAATGCCAAGATTGGCGATAGCGGTTTCGTCCATTTTGGTGAGGTCGTGGCGACCGCCGAACATCACATCGCCGGTATCGGGGCGCGTCTTGCCGGTAATCACGTCCATCATCGTGGTTTTGCCCGCGCCGTTGGGGCCGATGATCGCGCGCATTTCCCCCGGTTGCAGGTAGAGCGACAGGCCGCGCAGGGCTTTATACCCGTCGAAGGAAACCATCACGCCGTCCATATAGAGCAGGCTGGCGGAGACGGGAACGGTGATACTCATCGCGCGCTACTCCGCCGCCGGGGCGGTTTTAGCCGCCGCTTTTGTTGTTTGCCGCTTGGCCCAATACTCTTTTACGCCGCCGACAACGCCTTTCGGCAAGAACAGCGTGGTGGCGATGAACAGGCCGCCGAGCATGAATAGCCAGTAGGGGGCCAGCGCGCCGGTCGTGAAGGTCGTCTTCATGAAGTTGACGATAATCGCCCCCAAAGCCGCGCCGATCAACGTACCACGCCCACCAACCGCGACCCAGATCACCGCTTCGATCGAGTTGGCCGGGGCGAATTCGGACGGGTTGATGATCCCCACCTGCGGCACATAAAGCGCCCCCGCGAGCCCGGCCATCGCGGCGGAGACGGTGAAGGCCACCAACTTATAATGTTCCACCCGGTAGCCCATGAAGCGCGTGCGGCTTTCGGCGTCCCGAATGGCGATCAGCACTTTGCCGAAGGTGGAGGTGACGAGAATCCGGCTCACCCAATAGCAGAGGCAAAGCCCCAGGGCGGTGAGGGCGAACAGCGTCATGCGCGTGCCATCGGCCTGCAAATTGAAGCCCAGCAGATCCTTAAAATCGGTCAGGCCATTATTGCCGCCGAAGCCCATATCGTTGCGGAAAAAGGCCAGCAGCAGCGCATAGGTCATCGCCTGGGTGATGATCGAGAGGTACACCCCGGTCACGCGCGAGCGGAAGGCGAGCCAGCCGAAGACGAAGGCGAGCAGGCTGGGGACGATCAGCACCATCAGCAGCGCAACCGGGAACATATCGAACCCGTACCAGAACCAGGGCAGTTCCTTATAATTCAGGAACACCATGAAGTCGGGTAGGATCGGATTGCCGTAAACGCCGCGCGGCCCGATTTGGCGCATCAGATACATGCCCATCGCGTAGCCGCCGAGCGCGAAAAACGCGCCGTGGCCGAGCGAGAGAATGCCGCAATAGCCCCAGACCAAATCGAGCGCCACGGCCAGCATGGCGTAGCACAGGTATTTGCCGAACAGCGACACGAGATGCGTCGGCACGTGCAGGGCCGAGTCGACCGGCAAGAGCAGGTTGGAGGCGGGAACCAGCACGGCAGCGGCAATCAGAATGCCGAGGAAGACCTGACTCGCGCGGTCGGAAATCGACGAAAACAGGCCAGACCTCATGCTTCGACACCCCGGCCCTTTTGCGGGAATAGCCCACGCGGTTTTTTCTGAACGAAGAGGATCAGGCCGACTAGGATCAGGATTTTACCCAGGACAGCCCCGGCGAAGGGTTCCAGAATTTTATTGGCGATGCCAAGCGACAGGGCCGACACGAGCGTTCCCCACAGATTGCCGACGCCGCCGAAGACTACGACCATGAAGCTATCGATAATGTAGCTCTGCCCGAGGTTCGGCGAGACATTGTCGATCTGCGACAGGGCGACCCCCGCAACCCCGGCGATCCCGGAGCCGAGGGCAAAGGTCAGCGCGTCGATATAATTAGTGCGAATGCCCATCGCAGCGGCCATACGCCGGTTCTGTGTTACGGCGCGAATCTGCAACCCGAAGCTCGTATAGCGTAAGGCACCGAGCAGCGCCAAAAAGGCGAGAATGGAGAAAACGATAATCCACAACCGCCCGAGGGTAATCGACAGGCCGCCGATTTCGATGAGCCCGGACATGAAGGCGGGCGCGCCCACGGCCTGATTGGTCGGCCCGAAGTAGGTGCGCACGGCTTGCTGAAGAATAAGGCTGATCCCCCAGGTCGCCAGCAGCGTTTCGAGCGGGCGACCGTAGAGGAAGCGGATGACGCTGCGCTCGATCACTAACCCAACGAGGCCCGCGACCAGGAAGGCCAGCGGCAGGGCGAAGACCAGCGAGTAATCGAACAGGCCGGGCGAATGGGTGCGGATCACCTCCTGCACCACGAAGGTCGTATAGGCACCGATCATCACCATTTCGCCGTGGGCCATATTGATGACGCCCATCACGCCGAAGGTGATGGCAAGGCCGATGGCGGCCAGCAGCAGCACCGAGCCGAGCGACAGGCCGTACCAGGCCGTCTGTACGATCTCCCATAGGGCGAGCGTGTCCTCGATACTCTTCGCGGCAACCCGCGCGGCGTTTGTCACCGATGCCGGAACGTCGGCGGGTAGGCTGCGCAGGGTCGCGAGCGCCTCTTGGGTGCCGACCTCTTGCAGCAGCGCGATACCGAGCAGCCGGTCCTTTTCGGTCGCGTCGGCTTTGGTCACGAGAATCGCGGCGCGGGCGGTTTCCATGATCTTCAGAATGGCGCGGTCTTTTTCCCGGCCAATGGCGGCTTCCAGGGTGGGAAGCGCCGTCGCATCCTTCGAGCGCAACACGGCTAGCGCCGACTCTTTGCGCTTCACCGCGTCGGGGCTGAGAATGCCGAGGTTCCCGACCGCCCCCTGCGCCACATTCCGGACGCGGTTATTGAGGCGGACGGGGCTGAGGCTGCTTGGGGCGCTACCGATAGCCGCGCCGGTGCGCGCGTCGATCAGCTTTCCGGCTGCGTCCTTCACGAAAATTTGTTTGTCCGGCGAAAAAAATAAACGGCCGTCGGCCAATCCTTCGATCACCAGCGCAGCAGTGGGCGCGCCGGAGGTGGCGATTTCCGGAATCGCTAAAATGGTTTCGCTAAAACTATCTTGCGCCAAACGGCTTAGGCCGGTCTCAAAAGCCCCGCTTTGCGCAAAGCCCGGCAGGCTACCGGCAAGACTGGCGATGAGAAACAAGGCCCGCAGAAATCTGGTCATGCTGTGTCCAAAATACGGGAGCAAAAAGGGGGGGCAAAAAAGCGGCAGGACTATCGGAATGGGAGCCGGTGGAATGCCGGCTCCCTCCGTTACACAGGGAAGCGTTTAGCTACCGCAGGTGTTGGTTTTGGTATTGAAGTTGCCACACTTCTTGCCAACCCAATCGGCTTCCAGATCTTTCGAGCCGTCGAGGAAGTCGGACCAAGCGTCGCCCGGAACGAGATCCTTCGTTTGCCACACAACGTCGAACTGACCATCGGCGCGGATTTCGCCGATCATCACGGGCTTCGTGATGTGATGGTTCGGAAGCATCTTGGAGATGCCGCCGGTCAGGTTCGGCGCTTCGATGCCCGGCAGGGCCGCAATCACGGCTTCCGGCTCGAAGGATTTGGCCTTTTCAACCGCTTTCACCCACATGGCGAAACCGACGTAATGGGCTTCCATCGGATCGTTGGTCACGCGCTGCGGATTCTTGGTGAAGGTCTTCCACTGGGCGATGAAAGCATCATTCACCGGGGATTTCACCGATTGGAAATAGTTCCAGGCGGCGAGATGGCCGACGAGGTTCTTGGTATCGACCCCAGCAAGCTCTTCCTCACCGACCGAGAAGGCAACGACCGGAATATCGGTGGCCTTCACGCCCGCATTGGCGA
>NZ_LAJY01000040.1 GCF_000963705.1 Elstera litoralis
TTGATTCAGAATAAAATAAAACTCACTTACGCGCTTATATATTTCATCCCCGACATAAGTTTCTCTCGGTGTCCATCTTAAAAGAGAATCAAGCCATTCAAAATATGATTCTAGATCTGACACATCTCTAAGCTCAGCAATATTATATTCACGAACATCCTTTAATGCGGCCTCAAAAAGTCTCGTCCAATTATTTTCCTCAATAAGGTCAGAAAGCTGCCTAACTACCGAATTTTTTATTCTATATGACGCCTCGACAAACATGAGACAACCTTTGAGAGAATTTTAGACAGCCGCTAGATATCTTGAGTTTCAAGATATGTCAATTAACACTTTATTAAACAAATATGTTCGGAAAATTACTCGCTCAGGGCCTCCGCTTGGAGGCGGCTGGATAGGGTGATCGTTATTTGAAATTATAATTACGCTCTACGATGGGTTCCCCCATCGTAGAGCGTCTGGGCGCATGCCCGGTAACGTCGTCTCTACCGCAACGACTGGCAGAACCGCTGAATACGTCGGCACGCTTCGGTTACAAGTTCGGTTGAGGTGGCGTAAGACAGGCGAAAATAGGGCTCCAACCCAAAGGCCGCGCCCTGCACCGCCGCAACGCCCTCGGCTTCCAGCAGGGCGGTGACGAAATCACTGTCGTTCTTAATCAGCTTGCCGCTCGGCGTGGTTTTACCGATGGTTCCGGCGCAGGAGGGGTAGACGTAAAACGCCCCGTCCGGCTTCATGCACGAAAGGCCCGGCGCGTCGTTGAGCAGATCGACACAAAGATCGCGGCGTTCGCGGAAAATTTCGTTCCGTTCGGCGAGAAAACCGAGATCGCCCGTCAAGGCCGCCACGGCGGCGGCTTGGCTGATCGAGGAGGGGTTGGAGGTCGATTGCGACTGAATCGTCGCCATCGCCTTAATCAGCGCCTTCGGGCCGCCCGCATAACCGATGCGCCAGCCGGTCATCGCATAGGCTTTCGAGACGCCATTGACGGTCAACGTCCGGTCGATCAACCCTGGTTCGACCTCGGCCAGTGTGCAGAACTGCCAATCGTCATAGGCGAGATGCTCGTACATATCGTCGGTCATCGCCCAGACGTGCGGGTGCTTCAGCAGCACATCGGCCAGCGCGCGGATTTCGGCGCGCGTATAGCCCATGCCGGTTGGGTTCGACGGGCTGTTGAGAATGACCCATTTCGTCTTCGGCGTGATCGCCGCGTCCAGCGCTTCGGCGGTCAGCTTGAAATGGGCATTCTCGCCGCACGGCACGATCACCGGCTCGCCGCCCGCCAGCAGCACCATGTCCGGGTAGGAGACCCAATAGGGCGACGGAATGATGACCTCATCGCCAGCATCGAGGCTCGCCATCAGCGCATTATAGAGAATCTGCTTACCACCGGTGCCGACCGTAATGTTCTCCGGCGTATAGGTAAGATTATTCTCGCGCTGAAACTTGGCGCAGATCGCCGCCTTTAGCGCCGCCGTGCCGTCGACAGCGGTATATTTGGTGTCGCCCTTCTGAATCGCCTCAATCGCCGCCGCTTTCACATGGTCGGGCGTATCGAAATCGGGCTCGCCAACGCTCATGGAAATAATATCCCGCCCCGCCGCCTTGAGGGCACGGGCGGTATCGGTCACGCCAATGGTCGGCGACGGTTTGATCCGGGACAGGCGGGCAGCAAGGAACGGCATGATCTTTCCTATTCGGTCAATGTACGGCACCACTCGCCCGCGCCTCCTCCCCTATCGGAAAACGGGCCGGTGTCTAGGCGCGACTGTGCGACGGGATTTTCGGGCACGCAATCCAGGAAATTGCCGTGAGGACAATGTTGCGCCAAGCGGGCATAGTGCCCTTCGCTTTTCTTATAGGAGTAAGGCAATGGCTAAAATTAATCATGTCGTCCTCTTCGGTTGGACCGCTGAGGCGACGGAGCATCAAAAGCAGGCCTGTGCCGAAGCGCTGGCCGGGCTGAAGGCCATAATCCCCGGCCTTCTCGCCTATTCGGGCGGCGACCAGAACAGCCCGGAAGCCCCCGGCCAGGGCATCGATTTCGGTTTCGTCATGACCTTCACCGATGCCGCCGCCCGCGACGCCTATCTGCCGCACCCCGACCACCAGCGGGTGATCCGCGAGTTTATCGCCCCGATTCTGCGGCAGGTGCAGGTGTTCGACTATGCCCTGACCGATTAGGGTTTCTTCGTTAAGGGATTGAGGCGCAGCACCCGCCCTTCCGCCGAATCGGTGAGCAGATAAATCAGCCCGTCCGGGCCTTGGCGCACGTCCCTGATACGCTCGCCCATCGCGTCCAGCAGCCGCTCTTCGCTGACCACCGTCTCGCCCTGAAGGGTCATGCGCACCAGCGCGCCGAACTTCAAGGAGCCGGTGAACAGGCTCCCCGTCCACCCCGGATAGGCTTTGCCCGTGTAAAACAACAGGCCGGAGGGGGCAATCGACGGGTCCCAATATTGCACTGGCTGCTCCATGCCGGGAGCTTTGGAGCCGATGCCGATTTTGGAGCCGTTGTAATCCTTGCCGAAGGTAATCACCGGCCAGCCGTAATTCTTGCCCGCTTGGGGGCGATTGAGTTCATCGCCGCCCTGCGCGCCGTGTTCGATGGTCCAGAGCTGCCCCGTCGCCGGGTTGATCGCCGCGCCCTGCACATTGCGATGCCCATAGGACCAGATCTCCGGCTTGGCATCCGACCGAGTGAGGAAAGGATTATCGCTCGGGGGGGAGCCGTCGCGGCGCACCCGCACGATCTTGCCGAGCGTGCTGGTGAGATCTTGAGCGCTGTCGCGGTAGGAAAAGCGGTCGCCGAGTGTGATGAACAGCGAAGCATCGGGGGCAAAAGCCAACCGCGAGCCGAAATGCGCCGTGCCATTCACTTTCGGCGATTGCCGGAAGATCACGCGCACGTCATCAAGCCCGCTTGCCGTCAGCGTGCCACGCGCCACCGCCGTTCCCGCCCCGCCGGGACCACCTTCACTGAAGCTGAGATAGACGAGCTTATTGTCGGCGAACTGCGGATCGAGCGCCACGTCCAGCAACCCGCCCTGCCCGCGCGCCACCACCTGCGGCACCCCCGTCAGCGGCTCCGACAAACGGCCATCGCGCGCAACGAGGCGCAACCGGCCGGGGCGTTCAGTCACAAGCAGTCGCCCATCGGGCAAAAACGCCATCCCCCACGGGTTTTCCAACCCTTTGGCGACGGTGACGACCTCGGCAATATTGGGAATCCGCGCGCTTGGCTCCGAAGGGGTTTGCCCTTGCGCCGGTACACCGATCAGCGCCCCCAGAACCCATCCGCCAATCATAAGCGCAAATCGCACGACCCTTCTCCTCTTCACAGCATCCTGAACGCGATAGGCCCATCCGTCCCCACATCCATCGAGAGACATAATCATAATTTTATTAAATTGTATCTTCAAAGCTATGTTTTGCACGGCCTCCCGCCTGCACCGAGCGCCCATGTCACAGGGGGCTCCGAGCGGGCTGAAAAGCAGATGGTCTGAAAACAGAGATAAGCCACCCCCCCGAATAAATAATATGCGAAATACCTCTTTTAAAAGGATTATTGAAAGGTTAAAATTCACCCAATTGCCGTTACTGCTAAAAAAACAAGCAGAATTGCTCTTGCGTCTGAAAGGGAACATCCATGTCGCAGCCGACAGCAACGCATCGTTTCCGCACCCAGCATAGTGAAATCGCCGATATTGTTAGCAAGATCGAGACTATTCTTACAAAACCCACCTGGAGTGCGCAGGCCCAAGATATTCGCCAGGCCTTCAGCGAACTCTCGGCCAAGTTACGCATTCATCTCGCGTTGGAAGATGATGT
>NZ_LAJY01000400.1 GCF_000963705.1 Elstera litoralis
AATTTTCGGGACGGGCTCGCCTGCGCAGGGGCGGCGCTGGTGCCGCCCGATCTGCCGCGCCCGCGCCTCAGCGGCTCCTTCCGCGCGGCGCTGCCGCTCTTACCGCGCGAGGCTCGCAAGGCGGTGGCGCTGGTCTATCGCTTCGCCCGCGACTGGGATTGCTGGGCCGATGAGGCTGTCGATCCGGTGGCCGCCGAAGCCCGGCTTGCCGACTGGCGGCAGGCGGTGGCGGCTTTGGCGGAGGGGATTTGGACCGCGCCGCTCCCGGCCGAATTCGTCGCCCTCGTCACGCGCTACCGCCTGCCGATCCCGCCGTTTCTCGCCCTCTTGGATGGAATCCTGTCGGACCTGCGCGCCCCGATCGACGCGCCACCCGCCGCCGATTTAGCGCTCTACTGCGACCGGGTCGCTGGGGCGGTCGGGGAGCTTATTCTTGCCGCCCTCGGCGTCGATGATCCGGCGCTCGCGCAAGCGGCGGGCCGGGCCTTGCAACTCACCAATATTCTGCGCGATCTGGAGGCTGACGCGGCCCAGGGGCGCATCTATCTGCCGCAGGAAGCCTGGGACGGACGTGCCCCCGCTGCGACCGACCTGCGCTGGGCGGCGGCTTTCCTCGTACCCCAGGTCGAGGCAGCCTATGCTGAGGCTTTCGCACGGCTGGCGGAAAAACCTTTTGCCGGGCGGCGGGCGGTTTGGGCGATGGTGGCGCTCTATCACCGGCTATTCCTGTGCCTGCGCGCGGCGGATTTTGCCTCCGGCACAAGAGTGCGGCGGCGCGACCGGGTGCAGGTTCTGCTGAGGGCTTTGATCCTCCGATGAGCCGCACCACAATCGTCATCGGTGCGGGCCTCGCCGGGCTCGCCGCCGCCGTGATGGCGGTGAGCAACGGCGATCAGGTGACGCTGCTGGAGGCGACGCCGCACGCGGGCGGACGCTGCCGTTCCTGGCCACTGGCGGGGGAAAGCCTGCCGCTGGTCGATCTCGGCACGCATCTTATTTTGCGCGGCAACCGGGCGGTGCACGCCTATCTCGCCCGCATCGGCGCGCAGGATCAATTCGTTGCTCCAGGGCCGACACCGGGGGCGTTGACGCTCATTGGCGGCGAGGATCGGCTGACAGTGCCGCTCGGCCCCAGCCTGCTTCTCAACCCGCCGTCGCCGCTGACGCGCGGCGCGCTGTTGGCGGCAGGCAACCTGATGCGCGGCGGCACGGTGGCCGAAAGACTCGATCTCTTAAGCCAACGGGGCGGTGGTTCTGGACACCCTTAACGCGCTCAATTCTCAACTGTGACCCGGCGGAAGGCGACGCCCGCTTGCTCAGCGCCGTCTTGCGGCAAGGGCTGTTGCGCGGCGCAGCGGCGGCCTGTCCGATGGTGGCGCGGGAGAGCCTGAGTGCCAGCCTGATCGAACCGGCGCTTACTTATTTGGCGGCCCAAGGTGCGCGCTTGCGTTTCACAACGCCGGTGCGCGGGTTTCATCGCGTCGAAGAGCGGTTGACAGGGCTACGTATAGGGAATGGCGAGATTATCCCCATCACGCCGCGCAGCCGCGTTATCCTGGCGGTGCCGCCGTCTGCCGCCCAACGGCTCCTGCCGGAACTAACCGTGCCGACCGAAAGCCGCGCCATTCTTAACGCCCATGCGGTGCTTCCCGTTCCCCCCGATGCCGGGGAGACGCCCGAGCTTCTCGGCCTTATCGACGGCACCGGCGAATGGTTTTTGCGGCGGGGCGCGCGGGTTGCCATCACCATCAGCGCGGCGGATAGTTTTCGGAATTGGCCGGAAGAAAAACTCGGTGCCGCGCTCCAGACCGATCTGCTGCGCCTCTACGGCTGCGCGCCGGAAACCCTCACGCTGATTTGGGAAAAGCGTGCGACCTTTGCCGCGACGCCCGACCAGGTTGCTTTGCGCCCGAAAGCGCGCGCCAGCGCTCTTGCCAACCTACGTCTTGCGGGCGATTGGACCGATACCGGCCTGCCCGCCACGCTGGAAGGCGCAATCCGCTCGGGCATTCGCGCCGCTGAGGCCTGGTTTTAGAGTTTATCGAGTGGAAAAATGATGAAACGACAGATGTTTTTGCGCGCGGGCGGCTATGTCGCCCTAGCGCTGGTCTTGAATGGGCTGGTTTTCGGGCTCGGCTGGAACGCGACCGGCGTGACGCGGCAGGTAAGCCAGCCCTGGTTCGCGCCGCCCGGCTGGGCAATCGGGTTGGTTTGGACGCTCCTGTTGGCCGGTATGGGGGCGGCGGATGCGCTCCTGTCGGCCCGACTGCCGGGCGCGGCGCGGGCGCGGCTGTTGGGGCGCGTGCTGGCGCTCGACTGCCTAGCTTATCCTTTTTTTACGCGCTGGCGACCGATAGTGTTTGGGCGGGGCTCGCGGGGAATGTGGGTACGGCAGTATTGGCGGCCATTGCGGCTGCCAGCGCGTATCCGCAGGATCGGCGCGCCGCACTCGCCTTCGCCTTGGTGGCGCTTTGGTCGTCTTATGCGACCTCGATTGTCGTCTTCCGGCTAGGCTGGCTCGGTTAAAAACGCTGGGTTCGCGCCGAACTGCACATTCACCGCCGCAATGGTGAAGGTGAGCGACAGGAACAGGTGCAGCGCGAGGGCGGCCATCGCAAGGCCGGTCGGCGCGCCGAGCCCCTGTTTGACGATGCGGAACAGCACAACGTTGATCCAGATGAAGACCATCACGGCGACGCCCTGCATCAAGGCTTCCGAGCCCAGCATCAGCGCGATGAAAACAACCGCTTGCGCGATGATCGACAGCATCATCGACGCCCAGTTGAGCCCGGCGATCACCCGGCACAGGCCGGTGCGATAGCCGAGGCGCAGGCTGAACACGGCAAAAATCGTGAGGAAACAGGCAGTGGCCGCCAAATCGGCCACGGCTTGCAGCAGCGTGCCCTGAAGGCCGAGCTGGGTTTCATTGCCGACCAGCAGGGCCACGGCCATGACGAGGATAAATTCGATGGCGAGCGGCACGAAGGAGCGGCGCACCTCGCCGACATCATCGGTGAAGTACTTGAGCCACTCGGGTTTTCCCCAGAGCAGCGCCGCAAGGGCTTGGACGGAGGGCATTATGAAAAGTACCGATCGAGCATTCTGCGGTAGATGTGGGTGAGGGCGGTCAAATCCGCAAGGCGGCTGTTCTCATCGACCTTGTGCATCGACTGGCCGACAAGACCGAATTCCACCACGGGGCAATAGGCGCGGATGAAGCGCGCGTCCGAGGTGCCGCCGGTGGTGCTCATCTCCGGCACGACGCCGAGCACGGTTTCCACGGCTTCGCTGACGAGGGCGGAGAGCGGGCCGGGCGGCGTAAAGAAACTCTCGCCCGACACGCTGATCTGTAAATCGTAAGGAATCTGCGCACTATCGAGCCGCGCGCGCAGCAGGCTTTCCAGCGTAGCGCTGGTGAAAGCATCGTTGAAGCGCACATTGAAGCGCGCCGTGACCGCGCCAGGAATGACGTTGCTCACGGGATTGCCGGTATCGACCGTGGTGACTTCCAGGTTCGATGGCTGAAAATGCGCGGTGCCGCCATCGAGCGCGCCAGAGCCCAAGGCGGTGAGTAACGCCACCATTTTCGGCACCGGATTATCGGCCAGATGCGGATAGGCGACATGGCCTTGCGTGCCCTGGACCGTGAGCAGGCCCGAGAGCGAGCCACGCCGCCCGATTTTCATCATCTCGCCAAGCACGCGCGGATTGGTCGGCTCGCCGACAATGCAGGCGTCGATGCTCTCGCCGCGCGCCGCCAGCCAGTCGAGCATCTTCTTGGTGCCGTTGACGGCAGGGCCTTCCTCGTCGCCGGTTATCAGCAGGCTGATCGAGCCGCCAAAATTTGGCGTTTCGGCAAGGAACTGCGCGACGGCGGCGACGAAGGCGGCAATGCCGCCCTTCATATCGGCGGCCCCGCGCCCAAACACCCGCTCGCCCTTGATCTCGGCAGCGAAAGGATCGACCGACCAGCCCGCAAGATCGCCCGGCGGCACCACATCCGTATGCCCGGCGAAGCAGAAATGCGGGTGGCCGGTGCCGAAGCGCGCGTAGAGGTTCTCGACGGGATCGGTGCCCGCTTCCTCAAAACGCAGCGGATGGCAGACGAAACCCAATCCCGTCAAAGTCTCGGCCAGCAGCCCCAGCGCGCCCGCGTCGGCGGGCGTCACGCTCGGGCAGCGGATCAGGGCTTGGGTCAGCAGGATTGGGTCGAGCGCCGCCACGCTTGATTAGCTCCGCAGCAGTTCGTTGATGCCGGTCTTGCTGCGCGTTTGCGCATCGACCCGCTTTACGATCACAGCGCAGGCGAGGCCCGGCCCAGGGGTGCCATCGGGCAGCGGCTTGCCGGGGAGGGTGCCGGGGATCACCACCGAATAGGCGGGAACCCGGCCTATGAAGATCTCGCCGGTGTTGCGGTCGATGATCTTGGTGGACGCGCCCAAGAACACACCCATCGACAGTACGGCCCCTTCTTCGACAACAACGCCCTCGGCCACTTCCGAGCGCGCGCCGACGAAGACATTATCTTCGATAATCACCGGCCCGGCCTGCAAGGGTTCGAGCACGCCGCCGATGCCGACGCCGCCCGAAATATGGCAGTTCTTGCCGATTTGCGCGCAGGAGCCGATCGTCACCCAGGTATCGACCATCGTGCCGCTATCAACATACGCGCCGACATTGACGAAGCTCGGCATCAGCACGACGCTGGGGGCGATAAAGGCGCTGCGGCGGACGATGGCACCCGGAACGGCCCGGAAACCCGCGCTTTGGAACTCACCCGCGCCCCAGCCGAGGAACTTCGACGGCACCTTGTCCCACCAGTCCGCGCCGCCCGGCCCGCCCGAAATCGGGGCCATATCATTGAGGCGGAAGGAGAGCAGAACGGCTTTTTTCAGCCACTGATGCACCACCCAGCCGCTGCCGTCTTTCGTGGCAACCCGCGCCTTGCCCGCATCGAGCAGGTTCAAGGCTTCTGTCACGGCTTCTCGCACAGCGCCTTGCGTGCTGGTCGAAAGCGTGTCGCGGGCATCCCAGGCGGCATCGATGGTGGTGGCGAGATCTTGCGTCATATTTTTTGATTTCCTGATTTTATTAACCGCGCCGCACGAGCGTGCCGACGCCGCCGGAGGTGAAAATCTCCAGCAAAACCGAATGGGGCACGCGCCCGTCGAGAATTACCGAGCCCTCAACGCCCTGCATCACGGCGGACATGCAGGTTTCGATCTTCGGGATCATGCCGCCAGAAATCGTGCCGTCGGCAATCAGGCGGCGCGAGTCTTCGGTGGAGAGTTCCTTCAGCAGATTCTTGTTCTTATCGAGCACGCCCGCCACATCGGTCAGCAGCAGCAGCCGAGTGGCGCTCAGCGCCCCGGCGATTGCGCCGGCAGCGGTATCGGCATTGATATTGAAGGTCTCGCCCTTGGTGCCGATGGCGGTCGGGGCGATGACTGGAATAATGTTGGAGGCGGCAAAAAACGTTCAGCACTTCGACGTTCACCGACTCGGGCTCGCCGACGAAGCCGAGGTCCAGCACTTTTTCGATATGGCTATCGGGATCGACCTTGGTGCGCGTCAGGCGGCGCGCGGTAATCAGGTTCGCGTCCTTGCCCGACAGGCCGACGGCGAGCCCGCCCGCGCGGTTGATCGCGCCGACGAGCTGCTTATTGATCGAACCTGCCAGCACCATTTCGACGATTTCCACCGTCGCTTCATCGGTAATGCGCAAACCATCGATGAACTGCGACTGAATCTTCAACCGATCCAGCATTTTGCCGATCTGCGGCCCGCCGCCGTGGACGATCACGGGGTTGATGCCGACTTGCTTCAGCAGCACCACATCGCGCGCAAACACATCGGCCAGGGCCTCATTGCCCATCGCGTGCCCGCCGTACTTAATCACGAAGGTTTTACCGGCAAAGCGCCGCATGAAGGGCAGCGCTTCGGAGAGAATATTGGCCTTGGTCGGCCAATCGAGCGCAGCAATATCGACGGTCTGGGAGTCGGTCATCGCGGGAAATCTCCGAAGCGGCACATACGAGCCCTCACCGACTGGGCGGGGGCGGCGGGATCATGCGCAAAACGGAGGCAGAGGAGAAGCGGAAATTCGATTGGGGCCGGAATGGGCAGGACGCAGAAATGCCGGGTCAGGGATGCCGGAGAACCGTCTTATTGTCGGCGCGGCGCAATCCCCTATAGTGGCTACTCGATAAATTTGCAGACGGGCGAGGTTTTTATGTCGAAGGGTGCTTCCTTTAAAATCGTTCCCCCCCGTAAGCCTGATCTGAAAGACTGCCGCTTTTACCATTCCGTCGCGTTACCCTCGGGTGAGGTCTCGGGCGAATGGGATTTGCGCAAAGACGTGGATGCCTATCTCGGCGGTGTCGATTTTAAAGGAAAGTCCGTTTTCGAGGTCGGTCCCGCCAGCGGTTTTCTATCGATTCATATGGAAAAGGCCGGGGCAACCGTCACCTGCCTTGAACCGCCTATGACCCATCTTTGGGATATTGTTCCCTTTGAGGGGTTTGATGTCGAAAAATGGCGAAAAGAATTCGTTGATATTATTGGGGGCGTTCGGAATTCTTTTTGGTACTACCACAATCTCCATAAATCATCGGTTCGGATGATCGAGACCGATCCGTATAATATTCAACCCGATGTGGGCGATTACGATATCGGCCTATTAGCGAGTGTTTTGCTGCATACGCGCGCGCCGTTCAATTTGCTTGAACAGGTCGCTCGCCGCGTCCGCGAAACCATCATCGTCACCGAGGTCTATAATCCCGACTTGGGGGATGAGGCGATTTGCCGACTTCTGCCCCATCGCGGCGTGCAGCAGGTCGATACTTGGTGGCAGTTCAGCCCCGGCTTCTTTTTCTCATCGCTGGGCTTGCTCGGTTTTACCGAAGCGCGGTTTTCGACTCACTATCAATATTCGGTAGCAACGAAGCAGATCATCCCGATGTTTACCGCCGTCTGTAGCCGCCCGAAGAAAGCGGCCTAGCCCACGGCAAACTGCCCCAGCACCGCCCGCAAGGTCGCAATCCCCTCGCCGGTTTCGGCGCTGGTCACGATGATTTCGGGATGGGCGGCCGGGCGGCGGCGGGTTACGTCGGATGTTGCCTTCAGCAGATCGTCGCGGTCCTTCTGCTTCAGCTTGTCGGACTTGGTCATGATGATCTGATAGGGCACGGCGCGTTGATCGAGCCAATCCATGCTGTCGAGATCGTTCTTTTTCACCCCGTGGCGCGCATCGATCAGCAGGCAGACGCGGCGCAGAGTGGACCTGCCACGCAGGTAAAGATCGATAACATTCGCCCAGCGTGCGGCTTCCGTTTTCGGCACTTCGGCGTAACCATAGCCGGGCATATCGACCAGCAGCAGCTTTTCCGCGAGCAGGAAGAAATTGAGCTGCTGGGTGCGCCCTGGCGTGTTGGACGTGCGCGCCAGGGTATTGCGCCCGGTTAGCGCGTTCACCAAGCTTGATTTGCCGACATTGGAGCGCCCGGCGAAGGCGACTTCGGTCAGGGTGATCGGCGGTAGCCGGTCAATCGTCGGCACCGCTGCCACAAAGTCGCACGGCCCGGCGAACAGCTTGCGACCGGTCTCGAGCGCGCTCGCCCATTCGTCCGGCCCCATGCCCTCCAGCGGGCCTTGAACGGGGAGAGTGCTCATGCCGCGCCCATCCGGCGCATGATGATCCACTGCTGGGCAATCGAGAGCGTATTGTTCCAGGCCCAATAGATCACCAGACCGGCGGGGAAGCTGCCGAGCATGAACGTGAAGACCACCGGCATAATCATGAACATCTTCGCCTGGATCGGGTCGGCGGGCGTCGGGTTCAGGCGCATTTGCAGCCACATGGTGATCCCCATAATCAGCGGCCAGGCACCGAGCATCAAGAAGTGCGGCGGCGTCCAGGGGATCAGGCCGAACAGGTTGAACATGGTCGTCGGGTCCGGCGCGGACAGATCTTGAATCCAACCAAAGAACGGCGCGTGGCGCATTTCGATGGTCACGAACAGCACCTTATAGAGCGCGAAGAATACCGGGATCTGCGCCACAATCGGCAAGCAACCGGAGAGCGGGTTGATCTTCTCGCGCTTATACAGGCCCATCAGTTCCTGCTGCATACGGGCGTTATCGCCCTTATATTTCTCGCGCAGTTCCTGCATTACCGGCGTCAGCTTCTTCATCTTGCTCATCGTCACATAGGAGCGATTGGCGAGCGGGAAGAAGACGGCCTTAATCAAAACCGTCAGCACCAGAATGCAGATGCCGAAATTGCCGACCTGATGGTAGATGATTTCCATCAACTGAAAGAT
>NZ_LAJY01000401.1 GCF_000963705.1 Elstera litoralis
CCGTGTCGCCAAAGGAGAGTGGCGCGATTACGCTATTGATATGAGCGGCGGGGCGGCGATGTTCTCCATCTTCCGCTCGTCGTACGAACTGCCGCTCTACAGCATCGTCAAGCACGCCAGCGCCCGCCAGATTGATTTTGTCCTCATGAGTCGCGGCCAAAAACTGCGGCAAGAGCGGAGTCTCGGCGCGCTTCTCACCTATCTCGATGCGCGCAGCTTAAGCTTAGTACGTTAGGAGACCCCTATCGACGCACACCGGACATTTGCGCCAGCACGCCACGCAGATAATCAACTTCCTGCTGAAGCCGATTGATTTGGGCGGACGCAACCTGAATTTCGTAAGATTGCGCCTCAAGATCCTTAGAGAGGCGTTTTAACGATGCTCGGATCAACCACATCGGCCGCCGCTTCGACGGGCACCGCATCGGGGGCGGTGGCGTCGGCGTTCGGATCGGTCTCGGCTGGAGGCGGGGCATCAGCGGCAGCCTTCAGTTTGGCGGCCTGCTCCTGCACCTTTTGAGCGGTTGAAATAAGCTGAAGATGGGTGGATTTCAGCCGCGCCTTGCGCGTTTCCAAATCCTTCTCGCTGGTCCGCAGCAATTGTTCCCGCTGCGCAAGATCACGCTGCAAGCTGGTGCGATACTCGACCTGCTGTTCGATGGCCGATGAGGCCGCCCGTTCCCGCGCGCCCGTATCGGTCGCACCGGCGGCCCCGCCAATCGTCGGCAGCGCTTGCTGTGCCAGCGCTACGGTGGAAAAGCCAAGCACCGCAAACACGGCAGCAAGGGGAAAAGAGCGACGGTTCATGCGAGCGTTTCCTATGAGGGCATTTCCTTGACGATCTGCCGATGCTGCGATCATGCAACCAGCGCGAAACCGAGGTCGAGTCTGCGTCCGCCATTACGATGACGAATGCGGTCGGCCATGGCCGATGTTACCAGCAAACCCCGCCCGCTGGGCAGCCCAAAAGGATCATCGATTTCAACCGGGGTGGGTCCGCCGCGTCCGGTCTTCTCGAACCCATGACCTTCATCCAGCACTTCCAGCGTGAGCCACCCTGCTGAAAGGCGCGCAAAGATGGAGACCGCCCGGTGGGCAAAACCATCATCATGCAGGCGATTATCGAGATGATCGGCGTAATCCGCGTAAGCGTCGGCACTGGAGCGCAGAAACTTATTGGCTTCGAGATTGCCGTGCAGCAGCGCATTGGCCAAGGCTTCGGCCAGCGCCACCTCGATCCGCCAAATCAGCCCTTCATCGAACAGGCCACAGGCCCCAAGGCTCGCGGCAATAGCTGCCGAAGGTTCGACCCGATAGGCCGTCGCCGTCGACAGGCACAGGCCGATAAACGTGCCGCGCCGCAGTGCCAACCGGGCAAAATTCGCCAGTTGATCGGGGGAGAGACCCGCTTCGAAACAGAAGGCCGGCAAATCCTTGAGCGCCGTCGCCATTCGACTTTCGCTGATGCGGTCCCCCATGACGCGAATCCGCCGCCGACTGCCGCTCCCGAGGGTCAAGCGGGCCGGGGAGCGGGGCTCTTCGGAAGCCGTCATGGCGGCCATCGGGACCGACTCGACCCGAAGCTGCCCGAAGCTTTCCATCGAAAGGGCTTCCAGGGCTTCGCGGGACAATCCGTCCGCAACCAGACTCAAGGATGAGAATGGAGACAGGGACACAGGGCCTCCGTGTTGATCCGCCGGTGTGGGCTGTCCGTTTGGCAGCCGCTTATCGATAAAAAAGGTCACGATGACCGATCCTATCGCGCCCCTATGACTGAATAGTAAATATCTTGTCGAATTTTGCTACTTCAAGCATGCGGCGGACATTTTCGGGCGGGCGTTGAAGAACAACGGCTGCATTGAAAACCTGGGCCTTCTGCTTGGCAATCAGCAGCATGCCAAGACCGGCGGAGTCGATAAACTCAACGCCGCTCAGGTCGAACTCGTAGGAGCCGACTTTGTTCTTCAAAAGCTCATCCAGGAATTCTTTGTACTCCCGATGAAACTTAAAGGTCAGCCGACCTGTGATCTTAATCTTCGCGCTATTGTCTTTGATATCGACTGTATATTGCATCGGGTCCTCGAATGAGTCATTTCGGCAGTTTTACGC
>NZ_LAJY01000402.1 GCF_000963705.1 Elstera litoralis
AAGAGAGTCCCGAATATAAACGTCGCAATCATCGCCGGATTGATAATGAAGCGCAGTAGCTTGTATTCCATCACCTTGAAGGTTTCGGACTGAACCGACCCCTTCGGCGCGTCGCAATGGTAAACATACAGGCGCGGCAGGTAGAACATCCCCGCCATCCACGCAATAACGCTGATGATATGGAGCGATTTCGTCCAGGGATAGAAGCTCGTCAGCATATCCAGCATATCTTTATCTTCCTAAGCGCTGAGCTTGGCCGGGCATTGACTGAAGTTGGCCGGACAAAAGCGCCCGCCGCCTTCGCAACTCAGCCCACCGCGCCTATCCTGCGCCGCAATCGCCCGCGCCAAGCCATCGATGAACTTTGGATGCGTCGAAACCGTCGGCACGCGGAAATAGGCGGGAACGCCTTGTTCTTCCGCAAGGTGTCGATATTCGATATCGAGCTCAACCAAAGTTTCAGAATGTTCCGACACGAAAGCAATCGGGCAGACGATCAAGGGCACCTTATCGGCCCCGGCGCGCTTGATTTCGGTGTCGGTTGCCGGGCCAATCCATTCGAGCGGCCCGACGCGGCTTTGGTAGCTCACCAGCCAATCAAGCTGCGGAATGGCCAGCGCATCGGCGACGGCGGCGGCGGTTTTCTCGACCTGAAATTGATAAGGATCGCCGGATTTAATCACTTTTTTTCGGCAAACCATGCGCCGAGAAAAAGAACCCGTGGCGTGCCATGCTCTAAAGCCTGTCCATAGGTTGCCGCCACTAACTCGGCGGTTGCGGCGACCAGACCGGCTTCTTCCGGCCAGCAGCAGAGCGTTGTCGTCGGAACCTTCAGCCCAATCGCCTCAGCCGCCGCATGCCATTCTTTCAGCGACGAGCCGCTGGTCGTTTTGGAATATTGCGGATAGAGCGGCACCAGAACGATGCGGTCGGGCTTCCAGGCGGCAATATCGCGCACGACGTCGTCGGCCCGCGGGTGCCAGTAGCGCATAGCAATGAAGCAGCGGGTTTCCTCGTCCGATTGCCCGAGGGCCGCTTCGAGGGCACGGGCCTGGGCTTCGGTATTCGGCAGCAAGGGCGAGCCGCCGCCGAGATGCCGGTAGATTTCCTGCGCAACCGGTGCCCGGCGCTTGGAGATCAGACGGGCGATCAAATAGCGAATCAGCCTCGGTGCCCCGATGATGGCTTCATCGTTGAAAAGATTGAACAAAAATGGCTCGACTGCGTCGGGCCGGTCTGGCCCGCCGAGATTGAACAGAAGAATGGCGCGCTTACTCATGGCAGCGACTATAGGGTTTCATCCGGTAAAATCCAGCCTAGCCTTGCTTAAATCTTGCGCAAAAGATCGCAAAGGGCGGCGACGTGCTCCGGCGGGGTTTGCGGCACAATCCCGTGGCCGAGATTGAAAATGAACGGTCCGCGCCCGAGATGCCCACAAATCCGCGCCGCAGCGTCCAGCATGGCCTGTCCGCCGGCAACCAGGGCGAGGGGGTCGAGATTGCCTTGCACGCACGCCAGCGGCTGCAAAACCTCGGCAGCCCAGTCGGGCGGAACCTGAGTGTCGATGCCGATGCCGTTGGGCCGCACGATCTCGGTAAATTTCTTGTAGAGAATGCCGCTGCCCTTCGGAAAGGCGATGATCGGTGTTTCGGGATGGCGGGCGCGCAGGGCGGTGACGATCTGGCGGTTCGGGTCGATTACCCAGCGCTCGTAGTCCTGCGGCGCGAGCGCCCCGGCCCAGGAATCGAAAGCTGTACGGCCTCGGCACCCGCCTCGATCTGCGCCGAGAGATACGCAATCGTTGCGGTCACGATCCCCTCGATAAGCAAACGGAAGCCGTCGGGGTCGCGGAAGAAGAAGGCTTTCGTCTTCATGAAATCGCGGCTGGAGCCGCCTTCGACCATATAGGTGGCCACCGTCCAGGGGCTTCCGGCGAACCCGAGCAAGGTGCTTTCCTCCGGTAAGCCTGCTTTTACTCTGCGAACCGTTTCAATGACCGGCGCGTAAACTTTGGCGGCCCCCGCGAAGTCTAAAACTTCAGGCAGCGCGCCCAGAACCGGCCCTTCGCCTTCGGCAAAGCGCAGGCTCTGCCCTAACGCCATCGGAATGATGAGAATGTCTGAAAACAGAATCGCCCCGCTCATGCCGTAACGGCGGATCGGTTGTAGGGTCACTTCTGCGGCTTGTGCCGGATTGAAGCACAAGTCGAGGAACCCGCCCGCCTCTTGGCGCAAGGCGCGATATTCGGGCAGGTATCGCCCCGCTTGGCGCATGAACCAGAAGGGCGGACGGGCGGCGGTATGCCCGCGAAGGGCGTCGAGCAGATGTTTGGTCATGCCCTCTCTCTAATTTGATTCTCTTATTATGAAAAGAATGGTGGTTGATGTGGTGGGGTGGAAACCTGGGGATTAAGGCTCTGCCCAATTTTATCCACCGAAACTGCGCAGCGCCCTTTCACTTGTGGACAAGAATGTGGAAACCCGCGTTGAAACCGAGTCTATGTCTTTGTAACACAAAGCACTTCGATTCGTTAAAGCCCTTGGGATAAGCCGGGAAAAACCTCTCAAGAACAGTCTTATCCCCAGTGACAAAAGCGGCCCTCGGGGCTTTTCCCCCAGGGCATCATTGGTGTACCGATCT
>NZ_LAJY01000403.1 GCF_000963705.1 Elstera litoralis
GGACAGGGAGGTCCAGCCGCCTTCGATGAACTTCGTATAGGCTTCCTTGAACCCGGCGGGGGTGCGAACCACGCCGTTTTCATAGTGGCAGCCTTCCTTATCGCCGGAGAGGTTGAGGGGCAGAAGCTCGTTCACACACAGCTTCGCCGCTTCTTCCAACACCGCATCGAATAGGTCGGGCGTTGCGTCTTCATAGCCTGGCAGCTTGGAGAGCTGTTCGGCGTTCAGCACTTCGTTGAGAACGAAGCGGATTTCCCGCAAGGGAGCAGCATAGGTTGCCATGAAACGGCCCTCCTAATTGCGCAGCGGCTTGCCGGTTTCGAGCATATGCTCCATCCGGGCGAGCGACTTGGGGTTCTTGGCGAGACGCATGAAGTTCGAGCGTTCCAGCGCCAGAATATCGTCTTCCTTCAGCACGACGGTCACATCGCCGTTCGGACCACCCGTCAGCACTTCGGCCAGGGTTTTGGAGACGGTGATATCGTGCGGCGTGGCTTTGCCTGCGCCCGCCGCCCCATCGACGGCCATATCGAGCGCCAGCTTGGCACTCGGGCCGGGCAGGCGGAATTCGAACTCTTCTGGCACCTTATAGCCTTCGGCCAGGGCCAGAACCTTGGCTTTGGCGTCCGCCAGCAGCCGGTCGCGGTTCATCGTAACCCCGTCATCGGCGCGCAGGTACATCAGTTCCTTAGCGAGATGCGCGGATTTGGAGACCTGGGCCGTGCTGAGGGTCTCGAAGACTTTACCGATGGCGGGCATCGGGCCGCCGGGGCGGCGCTTGACGCTGAGCCAGCGTTGCAGCATCTCCTTACACCCGCCCCAGCCGGGGATGATGCCGACGCCGACTTCCACCAAACCCATATAGGTTTCGGCGTGCGCCTGGACCGCGTCGCAATGCAGGAGGATTTCGCAGCCGCCGCCGAGCGCCATGCCCGAGGGCGCGCCGACGACGGGGAAGGGGGCGTATTTGAGCGCCTTATAGGTCTTCTGCCCGGCTTCCACGATCTCTTCAATCGCGGGCCAGAGGGCGATATTGGCGGCAAACAGCGCAAGGCCGAGGTTCGCCCCAACCGAGAAGTTCGTGCCCTCGTTGTAAATCACGAGGCCCTTGTAGCCTTTGGCCGGAATGGTCTGCACCGTCTTGGTCAGCAGGGCCATGATCTCATTATCGAGGCTGTTCATCTTCGAGGTGAACTCGAAGCACAGCACGCCGTCGCCGATATCCCAAACCGAGGCAGAGGCGTTTTTCAGCACCGGCTGCGCGTTCCGCTTAATATCGGCCAGCAGCAGCACGCCGGGGCGGCGTTCGACCGGATGATAAGCGCCGTCGGTGCCCAAGAATTCGAGCTTACCCGCTTCCTGCCGGTAAAAGCTCTTGCCCTTGGCCAGCTCCAACAGCTTCGGCACGGGCAGTCCCTTAGCGGCGATTTCCGCCGCCAGCCAATCGGCCCCAACCTGATCGATCAACTCGAACGGCCCGAAGGACCAATTATAGCCAAGCCGCATGGCTTCATCGACCGCCGTAACGGTATCGGCAATTTCCGGTACCAGGGCGGCGGTGTAGCCAAGCGTTTGCACCAGCACGCGCTTTGCGAATTCTCCGTGGGGAGACGGATCGGTCACGAGCGCCTTGAGGGACCGACCGGCCCGTTCCAGGGCTTCCGGGCGCGGCTTTTGCGCCGCCCGATAGGCCCCGGTTTTCAGATCGATGGCTTCCTTAACTTTCTTCCCACCAACCGCATTCAGACGATAGAAACCGCCCTTGCCTTTGCGGCCCGTGTAGCCGTCCGCAATCATCTTATCCAGCAGCGGGTGCTGAAGATTGGTGCGGATGAAATCATCGCTGGCGGGTAGGACCGACTTCATGCTTTTGGCAATCAGCGGCATCAGATCGAGCCCGACGAGATCGATGAGGCCGAACACGCCGGTTTTGGGAATGCCCATCGGGCGGCTGCCAACGGCATCGGCTTCTTCGACCGAAAGGCCCAGATCGATGGCTTCGTTGACGGCAACCTGAATCCAATAGGTGCCGATGCGGTTGGCGATGAAGCCCGGCGTGTCCTTGCAGGGCACCACGCCCTTGCCGAGGGTGCGGTCACAGAACTCTTCGATCCGCGCGAGCGCCGCCGGATCGGTTTCGGCACCGCCGACCAGCTCTAGCAGGCGCATATAGCGCGGCGGATTGAAGAAATGGGTAATCATAAAGGTCTTGCGGAAGCTCTCCGCGCGGCCTTCGATCAGGTAGTGCAGCGGAATGGTCGAGGTGTTCGACGAGACCACCGCCTCCGGCTTCTTCAGGGTTTCGAGCTTGGCGTAAAGGCCGCGCTTGATCTCCAGATTCTCGACAATGGCTTCGACGATCCAGTCGCACTCGGCCACTTTCGGCAGATCATCGTCGAGATTACCCGGCGTGATGAGCTTGGCCGCATCCTTATGCATCAGCGGCGCGGGGTCCGCCTTCAGCAGTTTCTCGATCGCGCCCTTGGTGATGGCGGTCTTATCGCCTTCCTTGGCGGCAATATCGAGCAGCAGTACGGGAATGCCAGCGTTGGCGATATGGGCCGCAATGCTGGCCCCCATCACCCCTGCGCCGATGACGCAGGCTTTCTGCACGCTCATGGGTTACACCGCTTCGAGAATGGTGGCGATGCCTTGGCCGCCGCCGATGCATTGGGTCGCCAGCGCATAACGCTTGCCTTCACGCTTCAGCAGGGAGGCGGCTTTGCCGGTAATGCGCGCGCCGGTGCCGCCGAGCGGATGCCCAAGGGCAATCGCGCCGCCGTCGAGATTGATTTTCTCCAGCGGCAGGCCGAGGTCGTGAATGCAGGCGAGGGCTTGCGACGCGAAGGCTTCGTTCAGTTCGATGATATCGAGATCATCCACCGTAAGCCCGGCGCGCTTCAGCGCCTTGCGGGTGGCATCGACCGGGCCGATGCCCATGATGTCCGGCAGGCAGCCCGATTTCGCGATGCTCTTGATCCGCGCCAGGATCGGCAGACCGTGTTTCGTCGCATACTCTTCCGAACACACCAGCACGGCGGACGCGCCATCGGTGAGCGGCGAGGACGTGCCAGCGGTCACGCTGCCGGCGGGGTCGAAAGCAGGCTTCAGGCCGCCCAGGCTTTCGGCGGTGGTGTCCGGGCGAATGCAGCCATCGGCATCGACAATCCCGGCCTTGGTCTGCACCGGAACGATTTCGTCTTTCAGCTTCCCGGCGGCCTGCGCAGCGGCGGCCTTCTGGTGCGAGGCGGCGGCGAAGGCTTCCTGCTGGGCGCGGGTGATCTGGTACTTATTGGCCAGATTTTCCGCCGTTTGGCCCATCGAGGCGAGTGCGCCCGGCATGGTCTGCTGGAAAATCGGATTGGGGAGGGGGTTGTAGCCCATCATCGGTACGCGGGTCATCGATTCAACCCCTGCCGCGATGAAAACCTCGCCCGCGCCCATCTGGATCGCGCCGGCGGCCATATGGATGGCTTCCATCGACGAGCCGCAGTAGCGGTTGACGGTGGCGCCGCCGATGGTGAGCGGCAAGCCTGCCAGCAGCACCACGATACGGCCCATATTGAAGCCCTGTTCGCCTTCCGGGAAGGCGCAGCCGAGCAGCAGATCTTCGATATCGGCGGGGTTGACCTTCGTGCGCTCCACCAGCGCTTTCACTACACCCGCGACCAGATCGTCGGGTCGAACGCGGGTCAGGCCACCCTTATTGGCGAAATGAAACGGCGACCGGGCATAACCCGCAATTACCACTGGCGTCATCTAAACGGTCCCTCCAACCTGGATCGGTTGGCCCTTTAGCGCCCGAGGGTATGTGCCCGGTTCTGCGAAGGCCAACCTTGGTTAATTTTTGTCCGATATTCCCTTGCTGCTCAGCAGTTGCAGCATGTCCCCTTCGATATCGCGCAGCTCTTCCAGCGTCACGGTAATGTCGCGCAACTGCTGCTCCAGATCGGCAATCCGTTGGCGGCCCTTTCTCAGCGTCGCCTGGAGTTGCGTTACCTGGGAGCGATCAGCGTCATACAGGTCCAGCAATTCTTTAATATCGGCAAGGCTGAAGCCTAAGCGCTTGCCGCGCAAAATCAGCTTCAACCGCGCCCGATCCCGCGCCGTATAAATTCGCGCGCCGCCGATGCGGCTGGGGGCTATCAGTCCCTGATCTTCATAGAAACGGATCGTGCGGGGGGAGATGGCATGCTCCTCCGCAAGATCGCCAATGGAGAACAGTTTCTGTGCCTGAACTTGCTCGACCTGCACCATACCGGAAGCTACCCAATTCGGAAGGTAGTTGACGTATACGTAATCCACCCGCGCCCCCCTGTCAAGTCACGATCAAAGCGTGTGAAAAGGGGGTGCTGCGGCAATTCGCGTGTCAGCCTTTGCGGGCCTTGG
>NZ_LAJY01000404.1 GCF_000963705.1 Elstera litoralis
ACTCCTTATCCAGTTCGGCCAAGCGGTGCAAAACCCAGCGTTCCAACTCTGGCATTTCAGCGATGGGGAGTTTCTCCGCATCCTCGAACCCGGCCAGCGCGCCCAGCAGGTAGCGCAGCGTATTGCGCAGGCGGCGGTAATGGTCGGCGGTATATTGCAGGATCGATTTGCCGATGCGCGTGTCTTCAGAATAATCCGACAGCATGGCCCAAAGCCGCAAAATATCGGCCCCGAACTCGTTCATCACCACCAGCGGATCGACGCCATTGCCCAAGGATTTGGACATTTTGCGGCCCTGCTCGTCGAGCGTGAAGCCGTGGGTGAGCACGGCATCATAGGGCGCACGCCCGCGCGTGCCGCAGCTTTCCAGAAGCGAGGTATGGAACCAGCCGCGATGCTGGTCCGAGCCTTCCAAATAAAGATCGGCGGGCCACTTCAGGTCCGGGCGGGCTTCCAGAACGAAAGCGTGAGTGGAGCCGCTGTCGAACCAGACTTCGACCACGTCCGAGACCTGCTCGTAATCCTCGGGGTTATAGTCATTGCCCAAGAAGCGGCTGGCCGGGCTTGCGAACCAGGCGTCGCCGCCTTCGGCCTCAAAAGCCGCCGCGATGCGCGCGTTCACGCCCTCGTCGCGCAGGGGCTCGCCGGTTTTCTTGTCGATAAACAGCGCCATCGGCACGCCCCAGGTGCGTTGCCGCGACACGCACCAGTCGGGCCGCTGGGCGATCATCGCGCCGATGCGGTTCTTGCCTTGGGCCGGGAACCATTTGGTATCGTCGATGGCTTTCAGGGCCTTATCGCGCAAGCCGTCCGTGTCCATCGAGATGAACCATTGCGGCGTCGCGCGGTAGATCAGCGGAGCCTTCGAGCGCCAGGAATGCGGGTAGGAGTGCAGCAGCTTCGCGCTTGCCAGCAGGTTCCCCGCCTCGGTCAGCGCGGTGCAGACGGGCGCATCGGCCTTGAACACATGCACGCCCGCGAACAAAGGCACGCTGTCGTAATACTTCCCGTCTCCCGCCACCGTGCGCGGCACGTCGAGCCCGAACTGTTTGCCAAGCTGGAAATCGTCTTCGCCGTGGCTGGGGGCGGTATGGACAAGGCCGGTCCCGGCGTCCGCCGTTACGTGCGCGCCGGGGAGCAGCGGAACGTCGAACTCATAGCCCTGGCCGCGCAACGGATGGGCGAGGATCGTGCCCTCAAGGGCGGTGCCCGGCAGATCGGCCAGTTTGGTGAAGGCGGTGATCTTGGTTGCCTGGGTCGTCGCCTCCAATAGATCGGCGGCGAGAATGAGCTTATCGCCGGGTTTCGCCAACGCACCTTCGGCCACGTCCGTGACCTCGATCAGCGCATAGGCTAGCTCGGGATTGAAGGCGACGGCGCGGTTCGCCGGGATAGTCCAGGGCGTCGTCGTCCAGATCACCACGCCCGCCCCCGTCAGCGCCGCGTTCGGGCTGCTGACCACGGGAAACCGCACATAGATCTGCGTCGAGGTATGGTCGTGGTACTCGACCTCGGCGTCGGCCAAGGCGGTTTGCTCAACGACGCTCCACAGCACCGGACGAAAACCTTGGTAGAGCGCGCCTTTCATCAGGAACTTCATCAGTTCGCGGAAAATCTGCGCTTCCGAAGCATAGGCCATCGTCAGATACGGCTGCTGCCAGTCGCCCATAATGCCGAGGCGCTTGAACTCTTCGGCCTGCACCCCTACCCAATGTTGGGCGAAGGCGCGGCATTCCTGGCGGAATTCCACCACCGGCACGGCGTTCTTATCGAGGCCCTTGGCGCGGTACTTTTCTTCGATCTTCCATTCGATCGGCAGACCGTGGCAGTCCCAGCCGGGAACATAGGACACATCCTGGCCCAGCATGCGCTGCGAGCGGTTGATGACATCCTTCAGAATCTTATTCACCGCATGGCCGATATGAATATCGCCATTGGCATAGGGGGGGCCATCGTGCAGCACCCAGCGGGGCCGACCGACGCTGTCATCGCGAATGCGATCGTAAAGATCAATCTTCTCCCAGCGGTCCAAAATGGCGGGTTCCAGCTTGGGCAGATCGCCCCGCATCGGGAACTCGGTGGCGGGCAGGAAAACAGAGGTCTTGTAATCGCGGGTCATGGCCGGGCTTTGCACGCTTATCAGTCATTTGGGAAGGCAGACCGTTCCAGAAACGCCCGCCGGGCGCAAGTGCTGAAAGAATTTTGCCCCGCAGGTCATACGTGCGTTGGCGCTTAGAAGCGCTGGTCATCCCGGTAAGACGGGTGTAGCGT
>NZ_LAJY01000405.1 GCF_000963705.1 Elstera litoralis
TTACATTATGAAATCGCGACTAACACGCAGCGAAATTGATAAAATTGACTGGACAGGGGTTTGATAAATACTCAGTTTTAAATCTGATGCAACTTATCAGGGTCGATGATATCGCTAAGGACTATCAATTCGACTATTGCGGTACAGCTTCAGAACGGCGGAGAATGGCTGATTTTTGCCTAAACCTCTCTCGCCTCACCCGTCCCTAACATCAAAAATATCAGCCTGACAAAAAAATATAAGCCAAACTTAACTTTCATATTGCAGCAAAATTTAAGCGTGACTTAAATTCTCTCCATCACAACCGATGGAGCGCCGATCATGGCCGACCCGATTGCCGAGACCACTCCCGCACCAGACATTCCTCAGCAGCGCGCCGAACGCCGCCTATCCGAACAGGAAAGGTCGAAAGCCCGCAACCGCGAAGCCCATGAAAACCGCGTTCGGGACGAATGCTATAAAGCCGCCCTTCACGACACGGCGTTTTTTTGCCGCGCAGGCCGCAAACGCTGCGCTGGATTATGCGGCCCACAGGTTTCGCGCCGACCCTTCGACCCAGCGCGCGTTTGAAGCGCTGCTGGAGGCAGCAGAATCCTACCACACTGCCTTTCGCCACAATTACCTAACCCGGCTGAAAGCCGCAGGCGTCGCGCCTACAGAATCGTCACCCGTGGATTGCTCGGGCGACTCCGCAGCCGCGTAGCGGCCCGCTCGCGCGCCTCGACCACCAGAATAATCGCCTCCTCAAACTGCTTGCCGCGTTCGTCCGGGTTCAACTCCTGATCGGCAGTTTTGCGCTGCTCATCGGTTTGAGCAATTTCGTGCTGGTACTGCCATGCCCGCACATCTGCCGCAACGAGTGCCGCTGCAGCCTGAACATCACCATCTGTCACCATTCTTCCCTCCCTTGGGCGCATCTACAACCGCAAGACGGTATCGCGCTGAGGAAAGCCCTACAACCCGATTGATGGGAGCAACGCCCATGACTACCCCCTTCAAACGCCGTCGCGGCAGTCGCGGCACCCCGGACGGCAAGCCCAACCCCGTTGACGTGCATGTCGGTTCCCGCGTTCGCCTGCGCCGCACGCTTTTGGGCATGAGGCAGGAAAAGCTAGGCGCGGCCATCGGACTGACCTTTCAGCAGGTCCAGAAGTACGAACGCGGCGCAAATCGCATTGGCGCGGGGCGCTTGTTTGAACTCGCCCAAGTGCTCGACGTCCCCGTGGCCTTCTTTTTCGATGATATGAGCACCGCCACCAGCGGCGGCCCCGTGCCCGGCATGACCGAAGCCGCGCCGGATTTCGACAGCAAGGATCTATCCAAGCGCGAAATCTTGGAACTCGCCCGCGCGTTCGACCGGATCAAGGATGAGAAAGTCCGCAAAAGCGTGCTGGAACTCACGAAGAGCCTGGGGCGGGCTCAAGAACGGGGGGAGGCATGACCCGCCGCCGCGACCCTGCGGAGGCGCTTCGGGAAGCGCGCGCCCTCTACTGGGACGGGCTGACCGGCGATTTCTCGCTGACAGAGCCGGAGGAGCCGTAATGATGCCGCAGCCCTCCTTTTGGTCCGCTTGGCGCATCGCCTGGAACCAATTTTTCCAACTGGCGGCCGCCGCAACCGCTGCGCCGCCCTGCCCCGAGCATATTCAAGTTGGCGCGGTGCTGCACTGCTACACCGTCGGCATGGTCCGCGTGGCCGAGATCGACCAAAAGCATGGGCTTTGCTGGGTTCAGCAGCCGCGCGGCCAGCCCTGGACGGTGCCTTATACCGCCCTGAGCCTGCCGAATGCCGCCGAACTCTTCGGCTATCAGGCGGAGATCGCCCGCCGCACCCGTCCGCCGCGCCCGGCTATCGGCGGGGCCATCATCCTGCAATTCCCACGAGGCCATCATGAGTGATGCTCCCGATAATCCGGACGCCAAGGCGCAGTTACGCGGCTTTGCCGACCGTTTCCACCTTTTGCTTGATGAACGCCAGCGCATTACCGAGGACATAAAGACATTGAGTGATGAGGTTGAAACTGCGGGCTTCGACAAAAAAGCCCTCCGCAAAGCCGTCGACACCGAACGCAAGAACCGCCGCGCCGCGCTGGAAGGCGACGAAAACTATCAACTCTACAAAGGCGCGCTCGGCATAACACTTGAGACCGAGGGAGATGACGCATGACGCTCGATCTTCCCGCCCTCACCGCCGAACGCGACGCCTGGAATACCGCCAACCCGCCCGGCACTTGGGTTAAGGCGTGGCTTGCCGACTTCGGGCCGATCGTGACAACCACCCGCCTTCCCGCCGCGCTTCTTGGTTCCGGCCAACTCGTTGTGTGGCTTCATAATGTCGATAAGGCCGTGCCGATCACGGCGGTAACGCCGATCGACCCGCCCACAGAAGCCGACCGCGTGGGGCTTATCGCGCAGCACCCCTGGAACACCACCGACGAGCGGGATTTATTAGCCCGCCGCCTGCGGGGCGAAAGCTTCCGCCAGATCGCCGACGATCTGGGCCGCCCCCCGCTGGCGTGCGAAGAACGCTACCAGCAGATCCGGCAGGGTGCCGCATGATCCAAGCGATTTTCACGCGCGGCCGGTGGCTCGGCCCAGCCCCCAACCGCAGCCCCTGCGCCGCACACTAAAACCCCTCCCCTGGCACCGCGCCGCCGACGAATGGCCTAGCCGCGCCAAAATTCTACTGCCCCGGATGGGGTGAGGAGACAGAGACATGAGCGACCATATTCAACTGCTGAAGATCACCGAAGTCTGCGCCCGGCTTTCGATCGGGCGCAGCCAGGTGTACCGGCTGGTTCAGCAGAAGGTTTTGCCCCCGCCGATCCATATTGGAAAGCGGAGCGCGCGGTGGGTGGCGAGCGAGATTGATCGCGCAATTCTTCAGAAAATTAGAATATAGACCCTAAGTACGGCCTATCTCTCCGGCCACAAAAAAATAAATAAACTTTAAAAACCATTCATTAAAATGGTATTCAAAATACGGTTGATCTATAAATTTATTTAATTCCTTCTTTTTTTTGTTATCAGACAGAACGTTAGACAAAAGATTATCACTCCATACCGGCAGCGCAATTTTCTCTATTTCACTTACCTCATCTATGCAGTATTTCTTCTTAATCCATTCCTTCGACTCTGTATCATTAGCATGACTCGACAAGCGTTTCATAGATATTCTAGTTTTAATGTCATAATATAACCATAGACAATCTTTGGCATGATCTTGCCCTTGATTATTCAACAGATTTCGCAGATTTTCTAGTTGAT
>NZ_LAJY01000406.1 GCF_000963705.1 Elstera litoralis
TTATCGGGCAGTTTGCGATCGTTGATATAGCGCGCTGACAGCTCCACCGCCGTGCGGATGGCCTCATTCGTGTAGCGCACCTTATGGTGCTGCTCGTAATAGGGCTTTAGGCCCTTGAGGATCTTGATCGAATCTTCCACCGACGGCTCGGCCACATCGATCTTCTGGAAGCGCCGCACTAGGGCACGGTCCTTCTCGAAGTAGCTGCGGTATTCCTTATAGGTGGTCGAGCCGATGCAGCGCAGGTTGCCCGATGCCAATGCCGGTTTCAGCAGGTTGGAGGCATCCATCGCCCCGCCGGAGGTTGCACCCGCGCCGATGATCGTGTGGATTTCATCGATGAACAGCACGGCGTTCGGATGGGCTTCAAGCTCGCCCAGAACCTGCTTCAAACGCTCTTCGAAATCGCCGCGATAGCGCGTGCCCGCCAGCAGTGCGCCCATATCCAGGCTAAAAATCGTCGCGCCCAGCAACACTTCCGGCACATCGCCATCGACGATGCGTTTCGCCAGCCCTTCGGCAATCGCGGTTTTGCCGACGCCGGGATCGCCGACATAAAGCGGGTTGTTCTTAGTCCGGCGGCAGAGGATCTGAACGGTGCGGTCGACTTCGGCCTCGCGGCCAATCAGCGGATCGATCTTACCATTGGCGGCCTTTTTGTTCAGATCAACGCAATAGGCTTCCAGCGCTTCTTGGCCCTTCTTAGCCTCTTTGCCCTCTTTCGGCGCAGACGGTGCGGCGGTTTCTTCCTCAGCCCCCGCCGTCCGGCGGCTTTCCGAGCGGCCCGGCACTTTGGCGATACCGTGGGAGATGAAGTTCACCGCATCGAACCGGCTCATATCCTGTTCTTGCAGGAAATAAACCGCGTGGCTTTCCCGTTCCGAGAACAGCGCCACCAGTACATTCGCGCCAGTGACTTCCGCGCGCCCGGAGGATTGGACGTGGATCACCGCCCGCTGCACGACGCGCTGAAAACCGGATGTGGGTTTGGCGTCTTCGGTGCGGCTGCTGACGATATTCGACAGCTCGTTATCGAGATAATTGGTAAGGTCGCGGCGCAATTTGTCGAGATCGACGCCGCAGGCGCGAAAGACGCCTAAAGCATCTTGATCGTCGGTGAGGGACATCAGGAGATGCTCCAGCGTCGCAAACTCGTGCCGACGCTTATTGGCAAGCTCCAGGGCCGTATGCAGGCTCTTTTCCAGGTTCCGCGAGAGCATCAAAGGCTACTCCTTCTCCAAGGTGCACTGCAAAGGGTGCTGGTGTCGGCGGGCAAAGTCCATCACTTCCGTGACTTTCGTTTCCGCCACCTCATAGGTGAAGACACCGCAGACCCCCACGCCACGCTGATGGACATGCAGCATAATCCGCGTGGCTTCTTCCTTATTCTTCTGGAAAAACCTTTCGAGAAATG
>NZ_LAJY01000407.1 GCF_000963705.1 Elstera litoralis
CCTCCAGCCGATGCAAGGCCGGGTAGATGGTGCCTTCGGGCAGATCGAAAGTGCCGCCGCTGCCCGCCCGAATCGTGTCGATAATCGCATAGCCATGCGCCTCGCCCGCCCGCAGCGCCGCGAGCAGGATCGTATCGAGATGGCCTTTGAGCATTTCCGCGTCCATCCCCGCAGCATAAGCCTAGGCTTGCTAGGGTTCAAGAAAGTGTTTATACCTAGCAACACGATACCTCACGTTACTAGGCTAGGAAGAATATGATGCGCCGAGGCCCTATTTTGCTCTTGCTCACCGCCCTCGCCTTGAGCGCCGGGAGCGCGCTCGCCCTGGCGCGTGCCCCCGATTTGACCGAAGCGCTGCGCTGGATCATTCGCGGCACGGCGCGCACCTCCCTCGCGCTCTTCCTGCTGGCCTTTCTCGCCGCCCCTCTGCAAACCCTGTGGCCGAGTGTGGCAGCGACCGGATTGCTGCGCGTCCGCCGCTGGCTGGGGCTGAGTTTCGCCCTCTCCCACGCGGTCCATGGGGTGGCGATTATCGGCCTCGCCCAACACGCCCCGGCGCTGTTCTGGACGCTGACCAACCCCGGCTCCATCGTCAGCGGCGGCATGGCCTATGGCTTCATTCTGCTGATGGCCGCGACCTCGTGGAACGGCGCGGCGCGCTGGCGGGGCGGCAGGCCGTGGCGCGCGCTGCACCGCACCGGGCTATGGTTTCTGTGGATCAGCTTCGCCGTCGCCTTCGGTAAGCGCGTGCCCGTCGATCCGCTCTATGGCGTCGCCCTCGGTTTGCTCGCCGTCGCGGGCCTGCTGCGCCTCGCCGCCTTTTGCACCAAGCGCCGGAGGAAAGCAGAAATTCTCGCGCAAGGGTGATAGGATCGGACAGTTTTTCGCTTAAGGAGATTGGGTATGCCCCGCCTGTCGATCGTGCTGACCGCCGCCGTTCTGACCCTTGCTGCCACCGCCACCCTGGCGCAAACGCCGCTGCCGAACGGCGTGCCGAGCCTGCCGAAAGTCGCAGCCCCCAAAGTGGAAACGCCGAAGCTCGGCACGCCCGCCCCGAAGGCCGATGTCTCGACCGCCGCCAAAGCCGCCGCCCTGACCAAGGCCCTGCCCGGCCAAAGCTTTACCGATCTCGCCTTGGCCGAAAAAAGGCTGCGGCGGCAAGAATTCGGTCGTCTGGCTCAACCCCAATTCCGGCAAATCCTTCGAGCCGGGCAACCGCTATTTCGGCAAAACCAAAGACGGTGCCTATGCCTGCGCGGGCGAGGCGGCAAAGTCGGGTTTCATCGGCGCGAAGAATAAATTCTAGCGCTTGCCCTTCCGCTGGCACGTCCGTATAAGGAGGCGACATAAAGGTATCTTTATGTCCTGATACATGCTTGCTCCCCCCGAAGCAGGCCGTGCCGCCGGAAGGAAGATCATGAGCGCCGATTATAAAGTTAAGGATATGTCCCTGGCCGATTGGGGCCGTAAGGAAATCCGTATCGCCGAAACCGAAATGCCCGGCCTGATGGCCCTGCGCGCCGAATATGGCAAGGCGCAGCCGCTGAAGGGCGCGCGCATTGCGGGCTCGCTGCATATGACCATTCAAACGGCGGTTCTGATCGAAACCCTCACCGCCTTGGGCGCGGAAGTGCGCTGGTCGTCGTGCAATATTTTCTCGACGCAAGACCAAGCCGCCGCCGCAATGGCCGAAGCCGGGATTCCGGTTTTCGCCTGGAAGGGCATGTCGGAAGAAGAATTCTGGTGGTGCATCGACCAGACCATCGAAGGCCCGAACGGGTGGCGCCCGAATATGGTGCTGGATGACGGCGGCGATTTAACGCTGGTGCTGCATCAGCGCTTCCCGGCGTTGCTCGATGATATTCGCGGTATTTCGGAAGAAACCACCACGGGCGTGCATCGCCT
The DNA here is from genome assembly GCF_000963705.1 of Elstera litoralis. Lineage (GTDB taxonomy): Bacteria > Pseudomonadota > Alphaproteobacteria > Elsterales > Elsteraceae > Elstera > Elstera litoralis. The sequence continues at coordinate 1,906 of NZ_LAJY01000407.1, forward strand.
CTATGAAATGTCGAAAGCGGGCACGCTGAAGGTTCCGGCCATCAATGTGAACGATAGCGTCACCAAGTCGAAGTTCGACAATCTCTACGGTTGCCGCGAAAGCCTGGTCGATGGCATCAAGCGCGCCACCGACGTGATGATGGCCGGTAAGGTCGCCGTGGTGGCCGGTTATGGCGACGTGGGCAAGGGCTCCGCCGCCTCGCTGCGCAGCCAGGGCGCGCGGGTGATGGTAACGGAAGTCGATCCGATCTGCGCGCTGCAAGCCGCGATGGAAGGCTATCAGGTCGTCACGATGGAAGAAGCCGCCCCCTTGGGCGATATCTTCGTCACCGCCACCGGCAATATCGACGTGATTACCCTCGATCACATGCGCGATATGAAAGACCGGGCGATTGTCTGCAACATCGGCCATTTCGATAGCGAAATCCAAATCGGCTCGCTGCGGAATTACAAATGGGAAAATGTGAAGCCGCAGGTGGATGAGGTCGTCTTCCCGGACGGCAAGCGCCTGATCGTCCTGGCCGAAGGCCGCTTGGTGAACCTCGGTTGCGGCACGGGCCACCCGAGCTTCGTGATGTCCGCCTCCTTCACCAATCAGGTGCTGGCGCAAATCGAACTGTGGCAGAACTCGGCGAATTACGAGCGCAAGGTTTACACCCTGCCGAAGCATCTCGACGAAAAAAGTCGCCGCCCTGCATCTCGCCAAAGTTGGCGCGAAGCTAACGCAACTGACCGTCGCCCAGGCCGATTACCTCGGCATCGACAATCAAGGGCCGTATAAGCCGGAACATTACCGCTACTAAACGGTGGCTGGTTTCGAGTGTTGAGAAACGGGGTCGGCAACGGCCCCGTTTTTTCATGCCTGGGCAAGATCGGCACAACGCGGCGTTGCAGAAGAATGGTTAAAAATTTATAATAATGCCTTCTGCCGACTGATCGTGAGAGTTCAGCCCATGCGCCTGTGCCAGACTCTTGTGATCTGTGGTTTCGCCCTAGCCTTGGCAAGCTGCGCCACGCAACCAGCCCTGCCGCCGAACGCGACCGTCGCCGATGTTGCGAAGGCAATGAAAGGCCTATCGCCGCGCGATCCGGCCTATCAAGAACTGCTCGACCGGCTCGCCGACCCGGTCCGCACGCCGCCAACGGTGGAAAGCGAATATAACCGGGCGAATGCTCTGTTTAACCGCGCCCGCGCCTTCGAAACGCTCACGCCGCCCGATTGGGTGGCCGCGAATAACGACTATAAACGCGTGATTACCGAGTATGGGCAAAACCCCGATGCGGTGATTGATCTGATCGTGAGCGCCTCACTCCTCAACGCCGCGACCAATACAACGAAGATTGACCCCCGCCGCCTGCCCGAAGCCCTGGACGGCTACAATCAGGTGCTGGCCCGCGTGCGGGAGACCCGTGGGGCCAAAGCCCAGGAGTTGGCCGTTCTCGCCTATCACAATATGAATTTTGACCTGCGGCAAGGAACACCTGAACAACGCAAGCAGGGGCTTGCTGGGTTCGAAACTCTTGTCCAGCGCTACCGCACAAGCCCGCTGCCGGAGGTGCGCCTATGGGTCGTTTCGGCGCTAGTCAACCTTGCCGATGAAACCCAGGAAACACCCTCAAAGGCCATTGCCTATGCTGATGACGCGCTGACGCTTACGTCAGCCCTTGCAGCAGGCGTTCAAGAACGATGGAAAGCCGAGGCGGCCCTTAAGAAAACCGGCGGCCTCTTTAAATTGGGAAAAAATGATGATGCCCTCAGCCTGAGCCGATCCTTGTTTGAAACGAATTACAATTCTACCAATATTATTCAACGGCGCATTGCGGCGCGGGCCGCCCTCAATATTCTTGTCTATCAGCGTGATACATTTCCTAAAAAGCTGGCTGAAATAGAGGCAATCAATCAAGAAATTCAAACAAAATTCGCTAAAGAGACTGATAGATCAATACAGATTTTCAAACTACGATCCTTTTAATC
>NZ_LAJY01000408.1 GCF_000963705.1 Elstera litoralis
GAAACCTTCGCCAAAGCGGTTAGCCAGCTCTTCCAGAGCCAGGATACCAATGGCGACGGCGTGGTGAATGCGCTCGACACCCAGTCGAGCACTTCGGATAATTCCTCGTCGTCAAACGCCAGCGACACCGCGACCGCCGAAGCGGCCTGACTCTAATCTTTCCGTTGTCGCGTTAAAAACTCCCATCCAAGGGCACGCGCCTTTGGGGGAGTGCCGCCCTCTTTTCGCCTGAAAAGGGGGCGGTTTTTATGTCCCTCTCCGGGCACTTTTTTTGATCGTCACCGCACAGGGAAGGGCCTTCTGCTCCGTATAACAGGACAGCGAGAGCATCGCTCGACACGATGGAGGGGAAAATGGCGTCTGCAATGAGCAGTATCTTGGGTCTATCGTCCGTTCGGCAGGTTAGTTCAACCTCTGGGGCGACGCTGAAGAGCGGCGGTTCGGCTGCGACCAGCGCCCGTCAAGCGCCGACCGCGACGGCGAGCGGTTCAGGGAATCCGCGCCTGACGTCCGGGACGGCAAGCACGGTTTTGGGCGCGCAGGAGCAGAGCGCTCGTGCGCCGCAGGCAGGTGGCGGGCAGGTCAGCGCGGCATCGGCCAGCGGTTCGACATCCACCACGCTAACCCCGCTCGAAGAACTGCTCGATACCAATGGCGATGGGGTGGTCGATTGGCGGGACTATGTGTCGAGCGACGAGGCCGATGCCATCGAAACGCCAACCATGACGGGGTACACGTCGACGGGCGGCGCGGTGACGGCCTCGGTCGACGCCGGGAAGGTTACTTCCGTGGCCGCCTGATCGGTCATTGCGGTGGCCCGTAGAGCGTGAGATCGAAGGGCACGGCTTTCGCGAGCGGCAGTGGGCGAATCGGTAGAATAAGCCGGGCGAGCGGCACGAGACTGCCCTCGGCGCGTCCCGCCGCCAGCGCGGGCGCGCGGGCCAGGGTGCTTCGGCGATATCGGTTGCACGAGGCATAGGTCACGCGGAAGTTCGGGTCACGCAGGCCGAGGGCTCGAACACGCTCACCTGTGGCGGCGACCAGGAGGGCAGGGCGTGGAGAAAGTCCCGCTCCGGGAAATCGCGGCGCAGGGCGAGCCACGCCCGTTGATCGGCGGCAATCGGCCCGGCTTGCGTCAGATAGGGTTTCAGCAGCGGCCCCAGTGCCGCGCCGTCGCGCCCCTCGGCCTGCACGATCCCGACGCTGCCCATGAGGGCGAGCATGGCGGCAGCGGCGAGGCTTCCCCCGGCGAGCCCGAGCCAGGTCAGCGGCCTCAGCCATCCGTCGCGGCTGGCCCAAACGGCGGTAAGGCAGAGCGCCAGCGCGACCGCGAGTCCCAGCAGGCGCGGATTGAACGGGTAGAGCAGGGCAGGCAGCGTCAACAGTAGAATCACCGCCGCCCAGGCGCGGGTCTCCCGGCGCAGGCCGGCGCTCAGCAGCACAATGAGCAGGGCTAAACTCTCCGGGAGGGTTTCGATCTGCCCCCGCCAAAAAGCGACGTCGGTAAAGCGGCGCAAAAGCTCCGCCGTGCCGTAATGGGCGGCCCCGTTGCTCAGCACCTGCGCGCTGAATTCCGCCGGATAGCGCCCGACGTAGATCAGGAATGGCGCAACCGCGAGGGCAAAGCCGAGGGCGGTCCAGGGGATCGCCCGCCGGTGCGGGCGCGGTGCCGAAGGGCCGCAGCAGCCCGGTTTCGATCAGCAGCGCGGCGAGGCCGACGAAAGGGGCGGTCGGGTAATAGGCGAGCCCGGCGATGCCAACCAAGGCCCCGCGCCCGAGGGCAGCGGTTCGCCCGGCCAATCGGCACCAGGACCAGAAACCCTAAGAAAGCCACCAGAACCGCGCCCTCATAGCGCACATAGAGCGCGCCGCGCAGAATGGTTTGCGCGCCGAAGACGGTCAGTGCCGCCAAACCGGCCGCGCTCGCGCTCGCCCCCGCCTGCCGTGCCACCCGATAGACCAGCAGCGACGCCAGCATCAACAGCAGCACGCTCGGCGCCCCCACGGCCCGCGCGGTGAGCCCGCCGATCCAGAGCGCCAGAGTTTGCAGCAGCATGACGATGGGGGGCAGAAAATCCGCCGTGGCGCTGCCGACGCCATCGGCATGGATCAGCCGCTTCGGCGTGCCGGTCTGAAGAAACTGATAGGCGCTTTCGGTGAACCAAATCTCGTCGCCGGTGAGGGCCGCCGGGAAAAGCCCGGCGCGGGCGATCAGAATAATCAGCGCCGCGCCCCAGGCCGCCCATAGCCACAGCGGCGGGCGCATATCGGAAGAGATCGGCATAATGTCCCATCGCCCTAAGGTTTCGGCGACTCCAGCCAGCCGGGAAAGAGGCGCTTCAAGAGCTTATAGGACGGCGGCACCAGCAGCACCACCATCGTAATGCGCACGATATGATGGGCGGCCACATAGGCGGTATCGCCGCCAAGATAGAGGGCGATCAGGCTCATTTCCGCAAGCCCCCCCGGCGCGAAAGCCAGCACGGCTGAGGCGAACGAGATGCCCGTCAGACTGTGAACCACCCAGGCAACCACTAAGCAAATCGCCAACATCAGCAGGGTCAGCCCGAAGGCCATAACGAAGGTCCGTCCGAAGAATTGCGTCGGCGTATTGCGAAAGCGTGCTCCCAGACTGGCCCCGATAATCGTTTGCGCGATGGCGACCAGCAGGTCGGGCGGGCCAGATTGCGTGAGACCGGCAAGGTGAATCGAGGCCGACAGCAGCATCGAGCCGGTCAATTGCGGCGCGGGCAGGCGGCAGAGCCGGGCACAGGGATAGCCGCAGAGGGCACAGATCGCGAGCAAAAACAAATCGAACGGCGCGGGCCAGGAGGCGAACGATAGGCTGATGGAGGGGCTCACATAGCCCGTGGTAAAGCGAAACCAGAACGGCAGAATGATGACGACGAGAACGATGCGCAGGGCGTGCAGCAGCGACAGGCGCTTCTCATCGCCGCCTTCCGCGCCGCCGATCATCGTCATTTCCATCAACCGCCGGGGACCGAGGCGAAATAGGCGGTGACGCGGTCGAGCCCTGCCCAGCGCTGCATCGCTACTTTGCCCGCCCAAACGGTGAATGCGATCAACGGCCCGAGCCACAGCAGCGACACCGCCCAAGCCCCCATTTGGTGGAGCATATCGGGTTTGAACGCGCTGCCCCAGCATCACCCCGAGGATCGATACCATCGCCACCCGCAGGCGCGGGGCCGACTGCACGGGCGCGCCCGCCACGGCGGCAATCGTTACCGCGACCAAGGCCCCGATCATAAAGGCCAGCGGGAAATGCAGCAGGTAGAATAGAAGGCCGCCCGCAGCGCCGAGGCTGAGGGTAAGGCCGATCCGCTGGGCGGTCTTGCGTCGGCTGTGAGGGGGCGCGGCGCGGTCATCGGCGGCGGGCGGGGTATCCGGGATAGGCCGGATCGGTCAGTGTGTCGGGCATGCACTTATTCTGGCATGGCCCGTTCCGTCTGACCAATTCCCAAGCTGCACAGCGGCTATGGCAGAAACTGTTCCTTCAGAATCCGCTCTTCCAGCGTGTGATCCGGGTCGAACAGCAGGGTAAGGCCTAAGGAGCGGTCCTCGCGCACATCCACCTTCACCACATCGCGTACTTCGGTATAATCGGCGACCGCACTAACGGGGCGCTTATCGGCTTCCAGAATCTCGAAGCTTACCGAAACCGTGTGCGGCAGCAGCGCGCCGCGCCAGCGCCGGGGCCGGAACGGGCTAATCGGCGTCAGCGCCAGAACGCCTGCGCCCAAGGGCACGATCGGCCCGTGGGCAGAAAGATTATAGGCGGTGCTGCCGGCGGGGGTTGCAATCAACAGCCCGTCGCAAATCAGCTCTTCAAGCCGCTCCACCCCATCGATGAGGATGCGCAGTTTCGCCGCCTGCCGGGTTTGGCGCAGCAGCGAGACCTCGTTGATGGCGAGCGCGTCGCGCGTGCTGCCGTCGCGCCGGGTCGTGCGCATTTTCAATGGATGCAGAGTGACGCGCTGAGCGGCGGCAATGCGCTCTTGCAGCCTATCCTCATTATGCTCGTTAAGGAGAAACCCGACGGAGCCCCGGTTCATGCCGTAGATCGGCACGCCCCGTTCCAAATGGCTGTGCAGGGTTTCCAGCATCAAGCCGTCGCCGCCCAGGGCAACGACGACATCCGCTTCCCACGGGTCGGCCTGCCCATAGCGGGCAGTGAGGCGGGCGAGGGCCTCTTGCGCCGGGTCGGCGTCGGAGGCGACAAAGGCGATCCGCAAGGGGCCTTGGTTGGAAAAATGCGTGCTCATGGAAGCATCAACCGCCCGTCACGCTCATGTGCCGGGGCACGGCGGGGGCGGTGTGGGTCCGGTCGATAATGAAATCATGGCCCTTGGGCTTGCGCGCAATCGCCGCCCGGATGGTCTCGATTAGGGCGGCATCGTCCCGCCCATCCCGCAAGGGCGCGCGCAGATCGGCGGCATCCTCCTGCCCCAAGCACATATAAAGTGTGCCGGTACAGGTGAGGCGAACGCGGTTGCAGCTTTCGCAGAAATTATGCGTGAGCGGGGTGATGAAGCCCAAGCGCTGCCCGGTTTCCGCCACCTGCCAATAGCGGGCCGGGCCGCCGGTTTGGTAGCTGGTTTCGGTCAGCGTCCAGCGGTTCCTCAACTCGGCGCGCACCTGGGCGAGCGGCAGATACTGATCGAGCCGCATCTCGCCACCGATGTCGCCCATCGGCATGACTTCGATGAAGACGAGATCGAAACCCTCGTCGCCGCACCAAGCGATCAGCCGGTCGAACTCATCCTCATTCACGCCTTTCAGCGCGACGGCATTGATTTTAACGGCCAGCCCCGCCGCTTTTGCCGCTTGCAGCCCGTCCAGCACCGTGCCGAGCTTGCCCCAGCGGGTGAGGGCGGTGAATTTGTCAGCATCCAGGGTATCGAGCGACACATTGATGCGCTTTACCCCGGCTTTCGCCAAGGTTTCGGCATATTTGCCGAGTTGCGAGCCGTTGGTCGTGAGGGTGAGTTCGTCCAACCCCGATCCGATCCGGCTGCCCAACCGCTCGATAAGCTGCATCACATTGCGCCGCACCAGTGGCTCGCCCCCGGTGAGGCGAATCTTGCGCGTGCCGGTCGCAATAAACGCCCCCGCCAGCCGTTCCAGCTCTTCCAAGGTCAGCAGATCGGCTTTCGGCAGAAAGCTCATATCTTCCGACATGCAATAGACGCAGCGAAAATCGCAGCGATCTGTTACGGAAATGCGTAGGTAGGAAATCGCCCGCCCGAACGGGTCGATCAACGGGGCCGCAGCGGGCGAGGGGCGGTGAACAGCGTCAAGCATCCTCTTACTATAGGGAGCCGCACGGCAAGTTTCATGGGGAATCGGTTTAGAAAGTGACGGGGGGAGTACGAAAGTGATTGGGGCAACCGTGATTCTGGCGGGCGGCGCGGGCACGCGCTTAGGGGGCGATAAGCCGCTGCGGCTGCTGGCGGGACGCCCCCTCATCGCCCATGTGGCCGACCGATGCCGCGCGCCGCGGTGGATCAATGCCGCCGATCCGCGCCTTGCCGCCTATGGAACCCTGGTGCCGGACCTGCCGTCGCCGGGGCAGGGGCCGCTGGTAGGGGTTTGGTCGGCGCTCTGCTATGCTGAAAGCCTGGGAATCGCGACGGTGCTGACGGTGCCGGTCGATACGCCGTTTCTGCCGAGCGATTTGGCGGATCGGCTGGCGGCGGCGCTGGGGAGGGGGCGCGGCGGTAGCGGCGACGCCCGAAGGCTGGCAGTCGGCCTGTGCCCTGTGGCGGGTCACGGCAGCCCCCCTGCTCGCCGCCCGGCTCGCGGCAGGCGATTGGTCGCTGCACGGGGCCTTGCGCGCGGTTTCGGCCAAGGTGGTTGACTTCGACGCGGAGATAACGCCGTTATTTTTCAATATCAACACGCGGGCCGATCTGGCCGCAGCGGAAACACGGGGGAGCGCGGCCGATGGCCCAGACTGAGCAGAAGAAGATCCGCGTCGTCGTTGCCGGGGTTAGCGGCTGGGTGGGGCGCGAGTTGGTTCAGGCGATTGCCGCGTCGGACGATCTGGTTCTGACCGGCGCGGTGGCGCGCGGCGTGGCGGGGCAAGACGCCGGAACCCTCGCCGGGTTGCCGACGCCCTTGGGCGTTCCCGTCCATATCAGCGCGCAGGAAGCGCTGGCGGCGGGGGCCGATGTGCTGGTGGATTACACGAAACCCCAGGCCGTCCGCGCCCATGTGGCGGCGGCGCTGGAAGTGGGGGTTGCGGTGGTCATCGGCACGTCGGGCCTGACGGCGGAAGATTATTTCGAAATCGATTCGATGGCGCGCGGCCGGAGCCTCGGCGTGGCCGCTGCGGGGAATTTTTCGGTGACGGCGATGCTGCTGAAGCGTTTCTCCCTGATGGCGGCGCAATATGTCGGCGATATCGAGATCATCGATTACGCCGGGCCGCAAAAGCCCGATGTGCCGAGCGGCACCGCGCGCGAGTTGGCCGAAGCCTTGGAAAATGCCCGCGAGCATCCGCCGACGGCCAAACCCGTCGCCGATATTCTCGGGCCGAAGGAAGCGCGCGGCGCGCAGATCGGTACCGTGCCGGTGCATTCGGTGCGGCTGCCCTCCTATGTTCTCGCCTGCGAAACGCACTTCGGCCTGCCGGGTGAGCGGCTGACGATCCGCCACGACGCCGGAACCTCTGCCGCGCCTTACGTAGCGGGCACGCTGCTAGCGGTTCGAAAAGTGCGGAAGTTTATCGGTCTACGCCGGGGGCTCGACGGGATTCTGGACGCATAACCCCGAACCCCGCTATACAGCGCGGATCATGCGGATTTTGTTCATCACCGCCACGCGCTTGGGCGATGCCGTGCTGTCCACGGGGCTGCTCGGCGCGCTGCTGGCGGCGCATCCCGGCGCGCGGATCACGGTGGCGGGTGGGCCGGTCACGGAAAGCCTGTTTGTCGACCTGCCGGGGCTCGAACAATTCATTCCGATGCCGAAACAGAGGCGCGGTGGCCATTGGTTTGCCCTGTGGCGGCAGGTGATCGGGCGGCGTTGGGATCGGGTGATTGACCTGCGCGGCTCGCTCATCGGCTATTGCCTGCGGGCAGGCCGGGTGCAGCGCTGGCACACAGGCCTGAAATCCACGCATCGGGTAGCGCAACTCGCCGAATGTTTTGGAATCGATCCAATTCCGGCTCCGCGTTTGTGGATTGACGCCGCCGCTCCGGCATTATCGCGCGACGACCGCCCCATTCTGGCGCTGGGACCAACGGCGAATTTCCAAGGCAAGCAGTGGCCGCTGGACCGCTTCGCTGCCCTCGCCCGCGCGCTCACCGGCCCCGGCGGGAAACTGGCGGGCGGGAGGATTCTCTTAATCGGTGCGCTTTCGGAACGGTCCGCCGCCGCGCCGCTATTTGCGGCCTTGCCGGAGGCGGAAGACGGGTTCGGCTTGGGCGATCTGCGCCGCGTCGGCGCGGCCTTGCGGGTGGCGC
>NZ_LAJY01000409.1 GCF_000963705.1 Elstera litoralis
CAAGCCATGCTAACATTTTCCTATGACGCTTAAATTTCGCTCAACCCTCTGCTGAAAGGATTGGCAGTCGAACGCAGAAAAGGCGGCTCCCGAACCGGGAGCGCCTTGCGCGAACGCTTTCGAAAGAAGTGGGGGCTTACGCCGCGATTTCTTCTTCGTAAATCTGACCCGAGTCGAGACCCTTAGCCGCCTTATCGCGGTCCACAAGCTCGATCACGGCCATCGGGGCGGCATCGCCATAGCGGAAACCGGCCTTCAGCACGCGGGTGTAACCCCCGGCGCGGCTGTCGTAGCGCTTCGCGATGGCGTCGAAAAGCTTGCGCGTCACGACTTCATCCTGCAACACAGCCAGCGCCTGACGGCGGGCGTGCAGATCACCGCGCTTGCCCAGCGTGATGAGCTTTTCGACGATCGGACGCAGATCCTTCGCCTTGGGCAAGGTCGTCGTGATCTGTTCGTGTTTAATCAGAGCCACAGCCATATTCGCGAACATGGCCTTGCGGTGGCTGCTGGTGCGGTTCAGTTTGCGACCGCTCATACCGTGACGCATTTTTCTCTACCTTTTCGTCGGACCTACCGGCGGGGGGCTGATCTCCAGCGCCGCGCGACAGGGGTTTCCGTTAACCTGGGATAACCGATCAATAGGGCTCTTCGAGCCGTTTTGCCAGTTCTTCGATATTTTCCGGCGGCCAGCCGGGGATTTCGATACCAAGATGCAGGCCCATTTGAGCCAACACTTCCTTGATTTCGTTCAACGACTTGCGACCGAAATTCGGCGTACGCAGCATTTCGGCTTCGGTCTTTTGCACAAGATCGCCAATGTAGACGATATTGTCGTTCTTGAGGCAGTTGGCCGAGCGAACCGATAGTTCCAGCTCATCGACCTTGCGCAGCAAGTTCTTGTTGAACGGCAGATCGTTGGCGCGATCTTCCTCGGCCGGCGCTTGCGGCTCTTCGAAATTCACGAACAGCGCCAGTTGGTGCTGAAGGATGCGCGCGGCCAAGGCCACGGCATCTTCCGGCGTCACCGCGCCATTGGTTTCGATGCGCATCGACAACTTGTCATAGTCGGTCTGCTGGCCAACGCGGGTGTTTTCCACCTTGTAGCTGACCTTGCGGACCGGCGAGAACAGCGCATCGACCGGGATAAGACCAATCGGTGCATCTTCGGGACGGTTCAGCGAGGCCGGCACATAGCCCTTGCCCCGGCTGACCGACATTTCCATCGACAGCTTGTAATCCTTATCCAGGTGACAAATCACCAGATCCGGATTCATGATCTCGATATCCGCGCCGGTTTCGATCATCCCCGCCGTCACAACGCACGGCCCGGTCGCCCGCAGACGAACGCGCTTGCCCTCTTCCGAGTGCATCCGCAGCGCCAGCGCTTTTACGTTCAGAACAATGTCCGTCACGTCTTCGCGCACGCCCGGCACCGAGGAGAACTCGTGCAAAACGCCGTCGATATGGATCGACGTTACCGCCGCGCCCTGTAACGACGACAGCAGAATACGCCGCAACGCGTTCCCCAGCGTCAAGCCCAGGCCGCGCTCCAGCGGATCGGCAATCACCGTCGCAACGCGCGCCGGATCATCACCAGGCTCAATGCTCAGCTTTTCCGGCTTTTTCAGATCTTGCCAATTTCTCTGGATCACGGGACGATTTCCCTTGTGTGCTACCACGCCAACCTATGCCAACGATGGAGACTTATACCCCAGTCGCAGACGCCTGAATAACGGCAACCGGCCCGCCGCGCCGGAAACTTCCGGCAAGCGACGAGCCGCTTGACCCGCAAAAATCAGACGCGGCGCCGCTTCGGCGGACGGCAACCATTGTGGGGGATCGCAGTTACGTCACGGATGGACGTAACGGCAAAGCCCACAGCCTGCAAAGCGCGAAGCGCCGATTCACGGCCAGCACCCGGCCCCTTCACTTCGACTTCCAGCGTGCGCATGCCATGTTCCATCGCCTTGCGACCGGCATCTTCGGCAGCCATCTGGGCGGCATAGGGGGTCGACTTGCGGCTCCCCTTGAAACCCTTCGTGCCCGAAGACGACCAGGCAATCACATTGCCCTGCGCATCGGTGATGGTAATCATGGTGTTATTGAACGTCGAGTTGACGTGCGCCACACCCGACGTAATGTTCTTGCGCTCGCGGCGGCGAATGCGCGTAGCAGGAGCTTGGCCATAAACCTTTATCCTTACTTCTTCTTACCGGCGATTGGCTTCGCCTTGCCCTTACGCGTCCGGGCATTGGTGTGGGTACGCTGACCGCGTACCGGAAGCCCTTTGCGATGGCGCAGACCACGGTAGCAGCGAGATCCATCAGCCGCTTAATCTGCATGGCGACCTGACGGCGCAGGTCCCCTTCCACCGTATAATCCCGGTCAATCATCTCACGAATACGAAGAACTTCGTCGTCGTTAAGCTGATGCACCCGGCGTTCAGGTGCAAAACCGAGTTTTGCGCAAATGTCACGGGAGGTCTTACGGCCAATGCCGAAAATATAGGTAAGGCCGATCTCCACGCGCTTCTGCGTCGGAATGTTCACGCCTGCGATGCGCGCCACACTTTAACTCCTTAAAAAGAGGCTCGACGCTTGTCCGCCGACCCTACTCAGCACCATCCATTAGAGGGGGCGCATTATAGGAAGGCAGGCCTAAGAGTCAATCCATT
>NZ_LAJY01000041.1 GCF_000963705.1 Elstera litoralis
GGAGAGATCGGCAAGGCCGGGGCTGGGGACGGCGGCCACCAGCACGAAGCCGCGCACGAATTGCGCGCGCATCGCCTCCAAATATTCATCCTGCAAATCGGCGCGGTCGTGCGTATCGCAAAGGATCATCACGTAGCCCGCGCTGCGCAGGGCGGCTTCGGTGGAGGAGGCGATGGTTGCCATTGCGGGATTGTCGAGATTGGCGATCAGCATCGCCACCACGCGGCTTTCCCGCCGCCGCAAAGCGCGACCGACCGGGTTAGGCCGGTAGCCGACGGCGTCGATAGCCTCCTGCACGCGCTTGACCGTGGCCGCCGACGCTCGCCCGGTCTCGCCATTGACGATGCGGGAGACGGTGGATACCGAAACCCCGGCCCTGGCGGCAACCGTCGCAAGCGAAATATCGTCCGACATGGCCTTCTGCACGATTCTTGACATTATTCCTTTGTTTCACCCAGGCAATCGATTGTCGAGGCGAAAAATGCGTGTTGACAGGTTAGGCAAACGTTTGCCAAATATCGAAGAGGCTGTAAGAAACAGCTCGAAACGGGGGCTGCCATCGTTCAAGATGGGGGTAGTCCTACAATAGATAAGCTCCGCGTGACACGCGGGCATCCGGGAGGAGACCGACAATGCGTGCTTTCAAACCGCTTCTGCTTGCCCTTTTTTCGACGACGGCCATTAGCCTGTCGGCCTACGCCCAGACCACGACGGTCCGCATGACCTGGTATTCGGATGGCAACGAAGGCGAGGTTATGGCCGATCTTCTGAAGCGCTTCAAAGAAGCCAATAAGGATATCGACGTCGTTCTGGACGAAGTTCCCTTTAAGGCGATCAACGAAAATCTCCCCGTGCAAGTCGCCTCCGGCCAGGGGCCGGATATCGCCCGCGTTGTCGATTTGGGCGGCATGTCGCGCTTTGCGCTGGACTTGCGCCCCTATCTGAAAGACGCCGCCTATTGGGATGCCAATTTCGGCCCGTTCTTGAATTGGATGCGCGTCCCCGGCGATAATACCTCCATTCCGGGGTTGATGACGCAGCTCACGGTGACGGGCGCTTTCGTCAATAAGACGCTGTTCGACCAAGCCGGTGTGAAAATGCCGAAGGAAGGCGCGACTTGGGAAGATTGGGCGAAGGCGGTTCAAGAGGTGGCCAAGGTTACGAAAGCCCCGTTCCCGCTGGCAATCGACCGCTCGGGCCACCGTTTCTATTCGATGGTTCTGTCGGAAGGCTCGCAGGTTTTCGCCGCCGATGGCTCGCCCGCCGTTGTCGATGATGGTTTCAAGCGCGCGGCGCAGCGGGTTTACGATTGGCACAAGTCCGGCGTGATGTCGAAAGAGCTGTGGGGCTCGGTGTCGGGCACGGCCTATCGCGGGGCCAATGACGAGTTTAAGAACGCACAAGTCGTCATGTATCTCTCCGGATCGTGGCAGACGGGCCAGTTCAGCAAGACCATCGGCGATGCGTTCGATTGGGTCGCCGTTCCCAACCCCTGCGGGGCCGGGAACTGCACCAGCATGCCGGGCGGCGCGGGCCTAGTGGCGATGAAGTCCACGAAAAATCCGCAAGCAGTGGCGCGGGTTATGGAGTATCTCGCGAGCGAGCCGGTTCTGAAGGAATTCTATTCCCGCTCCTTATTCGTGCCCGGCCACGTCGGCCTAACCGAAAAGGGCGTGCCTTATCCGAGCGCCAGCAAGCCGGCAGCGGCGGCGCTGAAAGTGTTCACGCAGAACGCCAGCTCGACCACGGCGACGGCCTATCTAACCCAGGGCTATACCAACAACCGTATCATCTTCAACGCCGTTATCAGCCGCCTCGGTCAAGCGATTGCGGGTGAAACGACGCTGGAAAACGCCTATGAGCGGATCCCGGTCGATGTCGCTCAGCAGATTGCCGAACGTAATAAAAAGTAACGGCCCGGCGGGAACACGACCATGACTGTGGATCAGGACGGCGCACCGCGCCGAACCGTTACGGCTGCGCTCGGCGCGGTTTTCGGATCGCCCCTTGCGCTGCTTATGCAGGGCCTCGATATTCCGATGAAGCTGCTTCAGCGGCTCGTCGGGGTCCGGCATATGCCGTATTTCTTTTTGGCACCGAACTTTCTTCTGTTCGGCATGTTCGTGTTCCTGCCGATTGCGATCAATATCGTCTTCTCGGTCACTGGCGGCGCGGCGCTTTTCCCATCGGAACGCCCCTACGTCGGGACCGAGCAGTACGAACATCTCTTCAACTGCACCTCCTATCTCGACCCGAATACCTGCCGCGAAGATCATTTCTGGCGCGGCGTGCGCAATACGATTTACTTCGTCTTCTTCCAAGTCGGCGCGATGGTGCTGTTCTCGCTGGTCACGGCGCTCGTGTTGAATAAGAAGATTTATGCGCGGGGGTTTTTCCGGGCGGTCTATTTCTTCCCGGTTCTGCTCTCGCCGGTCGTCGTCGCGCTGATCTGGAAATGGATTTTGCAGCGCGACGGGCTTCTGAATGCCGTGATTACCGGGTTCGGCGGCGAGAAAATGCTGTTCTTCATCGATCCAAGCTGGGCGATGTTCTGGGCGGTTTTCGTCTCGGTTTGGGCGCATATGGGGTTCTATACGCTGATCCTGCTGGCGGGGCTGCAAGCAATCCCGGCCGATCTCTATGAGGCGGCGGAGATGGATGCGACGCCGCGCTGGCGCACGCTGACGCGCATTACCTTGCCGCTGCTGTGGCCGAATATGATCGTCGTGATCGTGCTGGCGCTGATTAAGGGCGTGCAGACGTTCGATGAAGTCTTCGTGCTCACCGGCGGCGGGCCGGGCACGGCGACCTTGATGATCGTGCAATATATCTATGAAACCGCGTTTTCGAATCAGGTGCAGAACTTCGGCCTTGCCGCCGCAGCCTCTGTCGTCCTCGGGCTGGTGCTGTTCGCGTTGACGCTGCTCCAGCTTCTTCTCGCCCGGCGAAAGGAAGTTTGAGATGGCTGCCATCAGTTTAAAACAGCTTGCGAAAGCCCGGCGGGGCGGGGCGGGAGCGCCGCTGCATTGGACGGATATTGCCGCCTATGCCTATCTCGCCGTTGGGGTGGTACTGATGTTCGGGCCGGTGCTCTGGCTCGTGCTCTCCTCCTTCAAGACGCAGAGCGCGCTGCTGGAGTTTCCGCCGTCGCTGCTGCCGATGGCGCAGGTGGAGGTGAGCGTTCCCGGCCATCCGAACCCGCTGCCCTTGTTCAGCGTGCCGCAGAGCGACGGGACGGTGAAGGAGTTGGTACAGGTTCGCCGCATTGGCATCGTCGCGCAAATGGTGGACCCGAATAATCCGACTGAGACTTTCCGGGTTCCCATCGATGCGCGCACGCCGGTGCGTAAGGCCGCGCTGGCGCTGGAGAATTATACCGAGCCGCTGGAGCGTTTCGCCTTTCTGCGCTTCCTCAGTAATTCGGTCTTCGTCACTGTCGTCGCAACCGCGCTGACACTGCTGACCAACTCGATGGCGGCCTATGCGCTGGCGGTTTACGATTTTCGCGGTAAGGGCGCGGCGATGCTGGCGGTGGTGGGCACGCTGATGATCCCGATTACCATCGTGCTGGTGCCCGTCTATCTGGTGATTACCGAGCTTGGCTTAGTGAACTCGCTGTGGGCGGTGATCCTGCCGGGGGCGGCGACCCCGACCGGCGTCTTCCTACTGCGCCAATATATGCTGACGCTGCCGAAAGACCTGATCGAAGCGGCGCGGATGGACAAGGCCTCCGAGTGGCAGATTTACTGGCGCATTGTTTTGCCACTCTCGATGCCCGCTTTGGCCGTGCTCGCCATTTTCTCGATCATGTGGCGCTGGAACGAGTTTCTCTGGCCGCTGGCGGTGCTAACCAAAACCGAAGTCTATACCCTGCAAATCGGTCTCAACGCCTTCCAGGGCGAACTTCAGACCCAGTGGCATTATCTCTTGGCGATGACCGTCGTGACGCTTTTGCCCGTCGCCCTCGTCTTCGTCTTCCTGCAACGCTTCATCACCACGGGCATCGGCTCGACGGGGATGAAATGAGCGACCGGACCTTCCCTCATGGCTGATTTGAAGATTAAAGGCGCAACTAAAGCCTTCGGCGCTGTCAAAGTGCTGCACGGGATCGATCTCGAGGTGAAGAACGGTGAGTTCATCGTCTTCGTCGGCCCGTCGGGCTGTGGGAAATCGACCCTGCTGCGCGTCATCGCCGGGCTTGAAACCGTCACCGACGGCGAAATCGAGATCGACGGCGTACGGGTAACGCATCTGCCGGCCTCCGACCGGGGCCTTGCGATGGTATTCCAATCCTACGCCCTGTATCCGCACATGAGCGTCGCCGAGAATATGGGTTTCGCGCTCCAGAATATGGGCCTGAAGAAGCCAGATATTGAGGCGCGCGTCAAACGCGCCGCCGAAATGCTGCGCCTCACGGAGTATCTGCACCGTAAGCCGAAGGCGCTATCCGGCGGCCAGCGCCAGCGCGTCGCCATTGGCCGGGCGATTGTGCGCGACCCGAAGATTTTTCTGTTCGACGAGCCCTTGTCCAACCTCGATGCCGAGTTGCGCGTCGCCACCCGCAAGGAGTTGGCCGCGCTGCATACCGAAATCGGCGGCACGATGATCTATGTCACCCACGATCAGGTGGAGGCGATGACGCTCGCCCACCGCATCGTTGTGCTGCGGGCGGGGCGGATCGAACAGGTTGGCTCACCGCTGGAACTCTATAACCACCCGGCCAATCTGTTCGTTGCGGGTTTCATCGGCTCGCCGCGCATGAATTTGCTCCCGGCGACGGTTGAAACCCAGCAGGGCGAGTTGCGTTTGAAACTCGGCAATGCCAGCCTGCCGCTGCCGTTTGCAGTGCCGGGGCTTGCCTCCGGCGCGTCGGTCACCCTCGGCGTTCGGCCCGAGCATATTTCGATCGTCCCGCAGGATGGCATGCTGAGCCTGAAGCTCGATCTGCTCGAACAGCTCGGCGGCGAGACCTTCTTTTACGCCTCGGCCCCTGGCTTGCCGCAGATCACGCTGCGCCAGGACGGGCAGGCGCAGTTGCAGCGCGGCGATACGGTCGCCGTGCGCTTCGCGCCGCAGCACATTCACTTATTTACCGAAGACGGCACGGCGCTCGCCCGTCCCTGATCGATCTGGAGAGACTCATGAAAGCTCTGACGCACGGCCAATATCGGGGCCGCGACGGTAATGCTGCGCTATTCGACCTGAGCGCGGGCGGCAAACCGCTGGCAACGCTGCGGGTGGCGATTCTGGAAGGCGATATCGGCCGTGTCACGCTGAAGCGGCCCGGCGGCTACCGGCTGGATCGCGGCTGGCAGATTGCGCCCGGCGGGTTGGAGCCCAGCTTCGAAGGCCGTGCCCGCGACGATGAAAGCGGCTTCGCTCATCCTGCCGCCCAGGTTGCGGAAAGCGACGGGACGGTAACGCTGTCGGCGGGCGGGCTCCACGCCGAGATTCGCCTGCATCCCTTCGGGATCGACTGGCGGCGCGATGGCGAGGCAGAACCCTTCCTGCAAGATCGCCCGACGCAAGCCTATCTTCTCTCCCGGAAAACCCATACCGCGACGCACGCGATGGCGCGGTTGCCCGACGAGCGTCATTTTGGGCTTGGCGATAAGGCCGGGCCGCTCGATCGCACCGGCCGCCGCTTCGCCATCGACGCGGTCGATCCCTGCGGTTTCGATGCCGAACTGTCGGACCCGCTCTATAAGATGCTGCCCTTCTTCATCGTCGATGGGCCGCGCGGCGCGCACGGGGTCTATTACGATAATCTCGCGAAAGCCCAGGTCGATTTCGGCTGCACTATCGATAATTACCACGGGCTTTTCCGCTTCTATCAGGCGGAAGATGGCGACCTCGACTATTACGTGCTCGCTGGGCCGAGTGTGCCCGCCGTCACGCGGCGCTTCTCCTGGCTGACTGGCGGGCAGGCGTTTGCGCCGCGCTGGTCGCTGGGCTTTGCCATGACGACGATGACGATTGCCGACGCGCCGGATGCCGACGCGCGCATCTCGGCCTTCATCGAAGACTGCCGCCGCAATGGTATCCGCTGCGACAGTTTCCATTTCGGCTCGGGCTATACCTCGATCAACGGGCGTCGTTACGCCTTCAACTGGAACCGCGATAAATTCCCCGATCCCGCCGCCACGATGGCGCGCCTGAAGGCGGCGGGCATGCAGCCGGTGACGAACCTGAAACCCTGCCTGCTCGACGATCATCCGCGTCTTGAAGAGGCGAAAGCGGCGGGCGGTTTGGTGCTGGATTCGGAAACCGGCGAACCTGCGATTGCGCAATTCTGGGACGGGCTCGGCTTCCATCTCGATTTCACCAGCCCCGGTGGGCGGGACTGGTGGGCGAACGGTATTCGCACGGCGTTGCTCGATTACGGCGTCGCCTCGGTGTGGAACGACAATAACGAATATGAGATTTGGGACGAGGACGCCGTCTGCGTGGGCGACGGTCGACCGTTCGAGCAAAGCCTCGCGCGTCCGGCGCAAGCGCTGCTGATGCACAAGCTCGCCTATGAAACCCAATTGGCCCACGCGCCGGAAAAGCGCCCCTATGTCATCACGCGCGCCGGTGGGGCCGGTGTGTCGCGCTACGGCCAGACTTGGTCCGGCGATAACGAGACGGCGTGGAAGAGCCTGCGCTACAATCTCACCCAGGGCCTGAATATGAGCCTGTCAGGCTTCTACAATATCGGCCACGACGTTGGCGGTTTCCACGGCCCGGTGCCGACGCCCGAACTCTTCGCGCGCTTCGTCGAATTCTGCTCGCTGTGGCCGCGCATGGTGATGAACTCTTGGAAGGAGAACGGGGTCGTCAATACGCCCTGGATGCACCCGGAAGTGCTGCCCCAGGTGCGCGACGCTATGAACGTTCGCAATCGGCTGATCCCCTATCTCTACACGCAGATGTGGCAGGCGGCGGCGCAGGATAGTCCCGCCGTGCGGCCCCTGTTCTGGGATTTCCCTGCCGATGCCGGGGCGAAACTGGTGGAAGATGCCTTCATGCTCGGCCCAGACCTACTGATCGCCCCAGTGCTGGAGCAGGGCGAAACCGAGCGTTCGGTCTATCTGCCGACCAATCCCGGCGGCTGGTACGATTGGCACGACGGCACCCCCTATGCGGGCGGCAGCCGCGTGAGGGTGCCCGCGCCCCTGGGCCGGATGCCGATCTTTGCCCGCGCGGCGCGATTGTGCCGGTGGACGATGGGGCGGGGGTTACCGTTATCGTCTTCGGCGGCGCGCAGGCCAGCGGCACCAGCCAGCTTTATCTCGACGATGGCGAAACGATCCGTTGGCGCGAGGCGGGCCAATGTCTCACCTTCCGTCTGGCCGGCGGTATTCTCGACGTGGAGACGCCGGAGACGGTCGGTACGATTACGGTGGTGCCGGTCGGCGGTGCGCCGAAACTGGCGTCATCCAGCCTTAGTCTAACGTCGGCGCGGTAATTCGTTAGAGCCGGTATCGCCCGGTTGGTTTCGAGGATCGAGACCAACCGGGCGAATGCCTAAGGAAATTAAGCGGCGCTCCGAAGCCCTAGCCAGGCGGCGCAATCGGCCAAGGCCCGGCGGGCGAGGGCGGCTTTGCGGTCGCGGCCTTTGGGGGCTTTCTTCACGCCCGGAACCGGCGGCAGATCGGCGAAGAGGCCGAAGTTGATGTTCATCGGCTGGAACGTGTCGGCATTGGCCCCACCCGTGATATGGCTCAGCAGCGCACCGAGTGCGGTCGTGATCGGCGGCGGGACAATCGGCTGCCCAAGCTTTCGGCGGCCAGGAAGCGCCCGGCCAAGAGCCCGATTGCGGTGCTCTCCACATAGCCCTCAACACCCGTCACCTGTCCGGCGAAGCGCAAGCGCGGATCGGCTTTCAGGCGCAACTGACTGTCCAACACGCGCGGGGAGTTGAGGAAGGTATTGCGGTGCAAGCCGCCGAGGCGGGCGAATTCGGCGTTTTCCAACCCCGGAATCATCCGGAAAATTCGCACCTGTTCGGCGTACTTCAGCTTGGTTTGGAAGCCGACGATATTATAGAGCGTGCCGAGCTTATTATCCTGGCGCAACTGCACCACGGCATAGGGCCAGCGCCCCGTGCGCGGATCGTCGAGCCCGACCGGCTTCATTGGCCCAAACCGTAGGGTTTCGACGCCCCGGCTGGCCATCACTTCAATCGGCAGGCAGCCTTCAAAATAGGGGGTGTTGGTCTCCCACTCTTTGAAATCGGTCTTATCGCCCGCCAGAACCGCCGCGATAAAGGCGTCGTATTCCTCTTTATTCAGCGGGCAATTGATATAGTCGGAGCCGGTGCCGCCCGGCCCTTCCTTATCGTAGCGCGACTGGAACCAGGCGAGATCGAAGTTCACGCTGTCCTTATGGACAATCGGCGCAATCGCATCAAAAAAACGCCAAACTCTCTTCACCCGTCAGCGCCCGGATGGCTTCCGCCAAAGGCTCGGAGGTGAGGGGGCCGGTGGCGATAATCACATCTTCCCACTCGGCGGGCGGCAGGCCGGTAATCTCGCCGCGCTCGACGGTAATCAGCGGATGGGCGTTAATCGCCTCCGTCACCGCTGCCGAAAACCCGTCGCGGTCCACGGCCAAGGCTCCGCCCGCCGGGACTTGATGGGTGTCCGCCGCTTGGAAAATGAGCGATCCCGCCTGCCGCAACTCGGCGTGCAGCACGCCGACCGCATTATACTCGGCATCATCGGAGCGGAAGGAGTTGGAGCAGACCAATTCCGCTAGATGATCGGTTTGATGGGCGTCCGTGCGCCGGAGGGGCCGCATCTCGTGCAGCACCACCGGAACTCCGGCTTGCGCCAACTGCCACGCGGCCTCGGACCCGGCGAGACCGCCGCCGATAATATGAACAGGTGAGACACTCATGGGGCTTAGATCTGACCGATGCTGCTGATAACCCGACCGACGACGCCGTACTCGACGGCTTCATCGGCGGGCATCCAATGGTCGCGTTCGGTATCCTTAATCACCTTTTCCAGAGGCTGACCCGTGGCATCGGCGATGGCTTTCTGGATCCGCGCCTTAATCTTGATGATTTCCTTCGCCTGAATGGCGATATCGCTGGCCTGACCGCCCGCACCGCCGCTGGGCTGATGCAGCAGGAAGCGCGTGTTCGGCAGGCACAGGCGGTTTTCTTTTGTGGCCGCCAGATAGATATGCGCCGCCGCACTGCCAACCCAGCCGGTTCCGATCACCTTCACCGGGCAATCGACGAATTTAATCATATCGTGGATAGTGTCGCCCGATTCCACATGCCCGCCCGGCGAGTTCATGAAGACGCGGATTTCGTCCTTACTCTCCTGCGCCAGGGCGATCATCTTCGCGGTGACGGCCTGGGCCAGCTTCATATCGATTTGACCGAAGATGAAAACCGAGCGGGCTTTGAAGAGCCGCTCTTCCATCGCCTCGGAGGGTTTCGCCTCTTCCGGCTTCTTCGCGTCTTTTTCGTCGTCTAGTCCATAAGCAAATTGCATATCTCTGCTCCGCGCACCCGGATAAACCTGACCGCAGCCTAGCGGCGCTAGCGCGTCGGGTCATCCCTGTTTTTACCCCGAGCTTGCCGGGATACCTTCAAACATAAGCGCTCCCCGCCGGTAAAACGATCCGTGCGCAGGATGCCTGACGGTTAAGCCCGCTTTTTCTTCGCGAGCTTCGCCGTCAGAT
>NZ_LAJY01000410.1 GCF_000963705.1 Elstera litoralis
ACTACCCATCGACATCATAATTTCAATACTCAGATACCCTGACACCATGAACCGACGTTTTTCTCGACCGCACCTCTATCAGTTTACAAATGTCGGCCTTGGTCGCGGCAGTTATTTTTATATGCAGTTTTACCATTATCGGTTTGATGGAGTGGCAACTCACCGAAAGATTGCAGGCGCGGATCGGGGATCGGTTGAGCGGCCTCGCGCAAGATATGGCCGATCGGCTCGATCAGGGGCTGTTCGATGCCTATTGGCAAATCCAAACCATTTCCCGGCTCGACCCGCTTATCGCCAACCACCCCGATCAAACGTCGAAGCGACGCGAATGGCTGGCCGATCTGCAGAAGAATTTTCCGCGCTATGCCTGGATCGGCTTTGCCCGCGCCGATGGCACGGTGGAGGTGGCGACGGGCGGCTTGCTCGAAGGTGTATCGGTTGCCGAACGCCCCTGGTTCAAGGAAGCCTTGACGGGGCCTTTTGTCGGCGATCTGCACGAAGCCTTGCTGCTGGAACGCTATCTCGGGAATACGGGGTCAGAGCCGCTGCGCTTCGTCGATGTCGCCGCGCCGATTTATGATCCGGCAGGGCAGGTGATCGGCGTTGTCGGCGCGCATCTCTACTGGGCGTGGGCGCAGGATATTCGCAGTTCCCTACTGCGGCCCGATCAGACGTTCCCCGAGACCGATATTCTGGTGCTCGACAAGGCGGGGCGAACGGTTTTAGGTCCCGTCCTCGGGCGCGACTTTAGCACCTTGGGGGCCGTTCAAAAAGTCTTGAGCGGCGCTACCGGCGTCGCACCTGAAACGATCGACGGGATGGAAAAGCTCGTCAGTTTCGCGCCGACGCGCGGCTTCCGCGACTATCCAGGGCTCGGTTGGCGCATTCTGGCGACAACGCCAACTGCCGTTGCCTATGCGCCCATCCGGGAAGTGCAGGCGGGGCTCGCATTGCTTGGCCTGCTCTCGGGCGCGGTCGGGGCTGCCCTCAGCTATGTCATCGCCCGCCGCCTCACCCTTCCGCTGAAGCACTTGGCGGAAGATGCCGAAAGTAGCGGGCGCACGCTCGATACGGTTTTCCTGTCCCGCTCCGGCGGCTCGCGCGAAGTGGTGCGCCTATCGCAGGCTTTGCGCGCGCTCATCCGCCGCATCGGCACCTACGAACAGAATCTCGCCAGCGTCAGCGCCGAAGCCTCGGCCTTGGCGGAGGATAATAGCACCCTGCGCGAACTGGCGCTGACCGACCCGATGACCGGCCTTCTCAACCGGCGCGGCTTTTTCGAGAGCGTCGATCATTTGCTCGCCCCGACCCTCAAACCCGACGAGGATATCAGCGTCCTGGTGCTCGATATCGACCGCTTCAAGACGATCAACGATACCCACGGCCACGCCGTTGGCGACACGGTGATTAAAGGCGTCGCCCGTCTCTGCAGCCAGCAGGGCCGCGATAGCGATCTTGTCGCGCGCTTCGGCGGCGAAGAATTCGTGGTGCTGCTGCCCGGCTGCCCTGGCCCCGCCGCCGTCGCGCGCGGCGACCGCTGCGCCGCCTAATCGCCGAAACCCCGATTCCGACGACCGCAGGGCCGGTCTCCGTCACCGTTTCCATCGGCATCGCCCTGTGTTCGGCAACGGAAGGGTCGATCACCAAGGTCATCGACCGCGCCGATCAAGCCCTGTACCACGCCAAACGCAATGGCCGGAACCGGGTGGAAGCAGGATTGCCGGTCGCGGCGGCGGGGTAGGCTGCGACCTAAACGGTGCTCTTCTGAATGAGTTCGATCTTGTATCCGTCCGGGTCTTCGACGAAGGCGATGTGCGTCGTGCCGTGTTTCATCGGCCCAGGCGCCCGGGTGATCTTGGCCCCGGCAGCGGCGAGTTGGTCGCAGGCGGCGTAAATATCGGGCAGGCCGAGCGCGACGTGGCCGAAGCCGGTGCCGAGGTCGTAAGGCGCATGTTCCCAATTATGGGTGAGTTCGATCACCGTATGATCGGCCTCATCGCCGTAGCCGACGAACGCGAGGGTGAATTTGCCGTCCGGGTAATCGCTGCGACGCAGCAGCTTCATCCCCAAAAGGCGGGTGTAAAAATCGATGGATTTATCGAGATCGTAGACACGGATCATCGTGTGCAGCATCCGGGCACCGCTGAGAGCAGGAATCGTCATTGTTTCAGTCTCCGTTGAAAAAAATCAGCGTCCGCCCGCGACATCGAGCAGCGCGCCGGTGGTGTAGGAAGCCGCGTCGCTCAGCAGCCAGAGAATGGCTTCCGCCACTTCCTCCGCCCGGCCTGGGCGGCCGATAGGAGAGGCAGTTCCCAGGGTGTGAGCCCTGTCGGGTTGGCCGCCGCTGGCGTGAATCTCCGTCTCGATAATCCCCGGACGAACGGCGTTGACGCGAACCCCTTGTCCGGCCAACTCGCGGGAAAGCCCGAGGGTCAGCGTATCCATCGCCCCTTTCGTCCCGGCATAATCGACATATTGACCTGCCGAACCAAGCCGGGAGGCCGCCGAGGAAACAAGAACAATCGATCCTCCCCGCCCGCCGCGATCGAACGGCAAGCGGCGGGCACCTTCGCGCGCGGTCAAATAGGCCCCCAGAATATTCACATCGAACATCCGGGTGAGGCGGTCCACACTCATATCGGCAAGCTGGGCTGCGGGCGCGACGATCCCGGCGTTCACAACAAGCCCATCGACCGGGCCGAAGGCTTCTGCCGTCACGTCGAACAGGCGGATCACATCGGCCTCGATTGTAACATCGCCCTGTACGGCGACGGCCTTCCCCCCGGCGGCGACCACGGCGGCAACGGTTTCTGCCGCAGCATCGGCCTCGCGGGCAAAATTGACCCCGACAGCCCACCCGCGCGCGCCAGCGAGAATAGCCGCCGCGCGCCCGATACCCCGGCTACCGCCAGTAATGACGATGGTTTTCATGGGCAAGCCTCGTCTGTTGTCGTGGGAGCCGGTCAGCCCTTTTTGAAGCTTTTGGCCATCGCCAGAATGGCCTTCTGATGGCCCGCCCCGGCAATCGGCGGCGGCGGGCCGTTGGGGTCGCGACCGACGCCCTGCATCATCGCCTCTTCCGGCGTTTTCGGCTGGCGCACCGAGCGTTTCACCGGCGGCAGGGTTTTGCCGATTTGATCGAAAATCGCGTCGATGGTTTCAGCGGGCACCTCGCCCGGCTTCAGCACCCGGCGCGGCGGCGCGGGTT